>NZ_JBHXEG010000078.1:0-46422 GCF_042724935.1 Kitasatospora sp. NPDC127060 | reverse complement strand
CGCTGTTGAGTTCTCAAGGAACGGACGCTTCCTTCGGACCGCCTTCCAGCGGGCCCTCCGGGCGCTTCGTTCTTTCGTGTTTCCAGCTTATCAGACGTTTTCCGCTCCGTTTTCCGGAGTTTCATTCATCCGATTTCCCGAACTGGCCGGGGCCACTTTCTGCGACGACCACCACGGTAGCGCATTCCGAGGGTTACTCGAAATTCACACTCACACCCTGTCGACGACAACGCCGACGAACCCAACCGAATGGGCTTAGAAGTGCGAGAGTGGGTCTTGCTGAGTGGGGCCGCCTCTCCGGCGACTGGAAGACAGTACCCCTCCCCGGCGCTCCGAACAAAACGCCCGGTCCGGGCCGCACCCACGCGGCCCCGGACCGGGCTGTCACCGGCTCAGCTGCCGGGCGATCAGTGGAAGAGGCGGTCGCCGCTGTTGGCCATGCGGTGGGTGCCGCTGTGGCGGCTCACCCAGTCGCGGACGAGGTTGACGGCGTTGGCGCACTGCCAGCTGTCGTCGTACTCCCGCACGCCGGTGAAGGCTCCGTAGCCCGCGATGATGCCGTCGACCCGGGCGTCGCCGAGCAGCTTGTCGACGTACCAGGGGTCGTTGTAGGTGGCCGTCCAGGACAGCGTGGCGGCGAGCTGGCCCGAGGCCCGGTCGGCCGCTCCCTTCTTCAGCTCGGCGCAGGTGTTCCAGGTGGCCTCGGTGCAGTTGCCGAACCCGTTCTTGATGTCGGTGTCGCCGTAGTCCATCGCCCGGTGGCCGACGGGGATGCCGCCGCCGGAGCGGTTGAAGGCGCCGACGGCCTGGTCGCGGGTGCCGGTGGTGGTCATGCCCTCCAGCGGGCCGAGCCTGCCCTCCAGGCTCTTCCAGCCGCGGCCGCCGACGTCCGGGGTGTTGCCGCCGTGGTACTCGAAGAAGCCGTAGAGGACCTGGATGCCGGCGGCGGTCAGCCGCTGCGCCTTGTCGTGCAGTCCGGCCACGCTGCAGGTGCGGTTGGGCTCCTCGCCGCAGTAGTTCGGGTCCTTGATGTCCAGCCAGACCAGGGACAACCGACGTCCGGCGTTGGCGTTGGAGAGGATGCGGTCGATCATGGCGTCGAAGCCGGGGCCGAGCCGGTTCTCCCCGGCGGAGGAGCAGTCGTGGTAGGCGCGCCACTCGTTCGGGTTCCACCAGGCGCAGACGTCGATCTCGATGCCGTTGGCGCCGTGCTTGAGGGCCGCGTCCACGCCGTCCAGGGTGTCGACCCGGTGGGCGATGGCGTAGACCGGGTGGCGCTGGTCGGCCGCCTGGGCCGGGGACGTCCCGAGCGTGGTGCCACCGATGATTCCGCACAGCGCCGCCGCGAGCGCGGGCAGCGCCCGCACGCCGTTCTTGAGGTGAGTGGTCAAGGAAGGGCACTCCTTCTGGTCGCTTCATCAGCCTGAGGTGAACATGACTGGCCACACCGACTGTACGTCCTCGAACGGTGTGCGGCTCCCGAACGGAACGCGCACACATGACTTCTGACGGCCCGTACGGTGAGGACCACTGCGGCGGGACGGGCCCGGCAGTCGCGATGTCGCACCTGTTCCCCGACCCGGCCCGGTGTCGTACCGTGACCGCGTGACCACGATCCTCAACTCCCGGTACGACGTCGTGATCGTCGGCGGCGGGCACAACGGACTGGTGGCGGCGGCCTACCTGGCACGGGCCGGCCGGCGGGTGCTGGTCCTCGAACGGCTGGCCAGGGTGGGCGGGGCCGCCGTCTCCGCCCGGGTGTTCCCCGGCGTGGACGCCCGGCTGTCGCGCTACTCCTACCTGGTCAGCCTGCTGCCGCGGAAGGTGGTCCGGGACCTCGGGCTGCGGCTGGACCTGCGCCGACGCCGGGTCTCCTCGTACACCCCCGCCGTCCGGGACGGGAAGCCCACCGGGCTCCTGGTGGACGCGGCGGACCCGGCCCGCACCCGGGAGAGCTTCCGGGCACTGACCGGTGGCGACCGGGAGTGGCGGGCCTGGCAGCGCTTCTACGGGATGACCGGGGAGGTCGCCCGCCGGGTGTTCCCCTCCCTCACCGAACCGCTGCCCACCCGCGCCGAGCTGCGTCGGCGGGTCGGCGACGAGGCCGCTTGGCGCTCCCTGTTCGAGCGGCCGCTGGGCGAGGAGATCGAACGGAGCTTCACCGACGACCTGGTGCGCGGCGTGGTCCTGACGGACGCGCTGATCGGCACCTTCACCCATGCCCACGACCCCGAGCTCCGGCAGAACCGCTGCTTCCTCTACCACGTGATCGGCAACGGCACCGGCGACTGGGACGTCCCGGTCGGCGGGATGGGAGCGGTCACGGACGCGCTGGCCGAGGCCGCACTCGCGGCCGGGGCCGAGATCCGGACCGGCTGCGAGGTCACCGCCATCGCCACCGACGGCCGCGGCGACGCCGAGGTCTCCTACCGGCACCGGGACGGCGAGGCGACGGCGGCGGGCCGCCGGGTGCTGGTCAACGCCGCGCCGGCCACCCTGGCCGGGCTGCTCGGCGAGGACGCGGGGCCGGCGCCGGAGGGCTCCCAGTTGAAGGTCAACATGGTGCTGCGTCGCCTGCCCCGGCTTCGGGACACCACCGCCGACCCCCGCGAGGCCTTCGCCGGGACGTTCCACATCGCCGAGGGCTACCGGCAGTTGGAGACCGCGTACACCGAGGCGCTGGCCGGCCGGCTGCCCTCGGCCCCGCCGTCCGAGATCTACTGCCACACCCTGACCGACCCGTCGATCCTCGGGCCGGAGGCCGTCCGGCAGGGGCTGCAGACGCTGACCCTGTTCGGGCTGCACATGCCGGCCCGGCTGTTCGGCGACCCGGCGGCCGAGGAGCGCGCGCTGGCCGCGAGCCTGGCGCAGCTGGACGCGGTGCTGGCCGAGCCGATCGCCGACTGCCTGGCCGTCGACGCCGACGGGCGGCCCTGTGTCGAGGCCAGGACGCCGCCGGAGCTGGAGCGGGAGCTCGGGCTGCCGGGCGGGCACATCTTCCATCGTGACCTCGCCTTCCCGTTCACCGGCGAGGCTGAGGACGCGATGCCGGGGCCGCAGGGCGTCGCCGCTCGTTGGGGAGTGGCCACGGCGCACCCGAACGTGCTGCTGTGCGGGGCGGGCGCCGTCCGCGGCGGCGGGGTCAGCGGCATCCCGGGGCACAACGCGGCGCAGGCCGTCCTGACCGACCCGGCCGTCCGAGCCGCATGAGCTGCACGAGCAGCCGTACGAGCAGCGGGGCCGGGCCGGTCAGGGGGTCGAGGCGTCAGGCGCGGGCGAGCACCCAGCCGCCGAGGCCGTCACAGGCGCCGGCGTTGTAGAGGGTGGAGCGGAAGCCCGGCGGGACGGGCGAGCCCGGGCAGGTCCACAGGCCGACGCGGGCGGTGTTGTGGCGCCAGGCCCCGGCGCCGTCGCAGCCGGCCGCCAGGTGCCCGGTGATCACGTAGCCGGCCACTACCGGGGAGCCCGAGCAGGTCCAGATCCCGTCGTGCGGCAGGCCGTGCTGCCAGCCGCCGATGCCACCGCAGCCGGCCCGCAGGTGGTTGGTGATGACGTAGCCGGGCACGACGGGCGAGCCCGAGCAGGTCCAGATGCCGTCGTGGACGAGGTTGTGGCGCCAGGCGCCGATGCCCCGGCAGCCGGTGGTCTGGTGGTCGGTGATCACGTAGCCGGTCACCACCGGCGAACCGGAGCAGGTCCAGATGCCGTCCTTGGCGGGCTGCTGGTACCAGGAGCCGTAGCCGTTGCAGCCGGTGCTGTCGTGGTCGGTGATGACGTTGCCGGCGGCGACGGGCTGCCCGGAGCAGCTCCAGGTGCCCGCGCCCCACCTCGTCGTCCTGGCCTCCGCCGCGGACATGCCGGAGACCGTGCCGCCCAGGGCGACGGCCGCGATCAGGGCCACGGCCGCCGCGACGGCTCCGGCGCCCCGGCCGACGAACCGGGCGGCCGCGCGCTTCCATAACTGACGAAGCATCATGTTCGTTTTGCTCCAATGGTGTCGAGGAAAGCCGACAGCCCCCGTGGGGCCGGTTCGCCCGGCCCGCCCCGCCCGTCCGGCGGCGGAGCGAGAGCCACCCTAGGTGGTGGTGAGGTGAAAGTTCAGGGGAGGAGTCGAGAATTCCGGCTCCGGGGCCCACCTTGTCCGAAAGCCGTCCTGCCGATCCCCCGTCCTCCCCCGTCCTCCCCCGTGCTCCCGCTGCCTCCCGCTGTCTCCCGCTCGGCCCGGGCATCTCGGCTGACGGGACTTTCAGCAGACGGAGGGATCTTGGCCCGGTCCACGGGTAAGGTGGCCGATCGTGGCCAGTCGTAAAACGTCGATCATGGAAGCAGCCGCGCGGGTGATCGCCCGGCGCGGTGTGCGCGGACTGCGGGTGGAAGAGCTCGCCGCCGAGGCGGGGGTGTCCACCGCACTGATCTACTACCACTTCAAGGACCGCACCGGGATCCTCCGGCAGACGCTGGAGTTCATCAACGACCGGGCCGAGCGCTACACGACCGAACGCGCAGCGGACGCACCGCCGTTGACGGCCCGCGAGGAGCTGGAGCAGACGCTGCTGCTGGAGCTCCAGGACAGCGTGGAGGTCCGCGAGAACAGCACCGCCTGGGGCGAGCTGCGGGCGAGCGCGGTGTTCGACGAGACGCTGCGCGAGGACCTGTCGCGCGCCACCCGGGTCTGGGTGCAGGAGATCGCCGAACTGCTCGGCACCGTGCAGCCGATGTCCTCGGCGGTCGCGCTGGCCGGTGCGGCGGAGCGGCTGACCGCGCTGCTGGAGGGTCTGAGCACCCGCTGGCTCAGCGGCAGCCTGCCGCTGGCGCACGCCCGCACCCTGCTGCTGGACGCCATCGACGGCGAGGTCACCCGGCTCGGATCCTGACCGGGGACCCGACCAAGCCCTGGCCGACCCCTGGCCGAACCGCGCCGCGCCCCACCTGAGCGGGCGGGCGATTCGTCGACTCGTCGATTCGTCACGCTCCGTACCGGCTTCCCAGCCGCGGAGTCATGGCGCGTCGACGGGTTTGACTGATTTTTCAGTCAATGCCAGCCTGGACCCGCAGGCAGGGTGCTGCCGCCGGCCCGTCCCCGTGGTGCGCCGGCGCGTTGCGGCGCGAAGAGTGGTCCCGGCGGTCCCGCACCCTCCTCCGGCACCGTCGCACGAACTGGAGACCCTCATGACCAGCTACCACGACGCCCGCTCCGCCGAGACCTACCCCTGGGTGCCCGCGGACGACGTCCCGCACGCGCGGACCTGGATGTCCTGGCCGTCCCGCCGGGGTGTGTGGGGACTGCGCCTGGGCGGCGTCCAGGAGGACATCGCGCTGATCGCCCGCACCGTCGCCCGGTTCGAACCAGTGGTCATGTGCGCCCCCGACGACTGGACCGCCGACAAGGCCCGGGACCGCTGCGGCCCTGCCGTCGAGGTGATCACCGCCATCCCGACCGACGACCTGTGGATGCGCGACACCGCGCCGGTGTTCCGCCGGGACGGCTACGGCGGCCTGGACGCCGTGGTCCTCAACTTCAACGGCTGGGGCAACAAGCAGGTCCACTACGACGACGCCCGGGTCGCAGAGCGGATCGCCGCCCGCCGCGGCCTGCGCCACACCTACGCGGACTTCGTCGGCGAGGGCGGCGCGATCGAGACCGACGGCGACGGCACGGTGATGGCCACCGAGAGCAGCCTGGTCAACAAGAACCGCAACCGCGGCATGAGCCGGGACGAGATCGAGGCGTCCGTCCTGGAGGCCTACGGCGCGGACAAGATGATCTGGCTGCCCGGCATCAAGGGCCAGGACATCACCGACGACCACGTGGACGTCACCTCCCGGTTCATCCGGCCCGGCGTGGTGATGGTGCAGCTGCCGCCGGCCGACCGCAACGACGAGTGGGCGCGGGACGCCCGCGAGCAGTTCGCGATCCTGTCCGCCGCGACCGACGCCCGGGGCCGCCGCCTGCACGTCACGGTGGTGCACGGACCGGACACCGTACGCTCGCGCAGCTCCAAGTTCGTGGACTCCTACCTCAACTTCCACCTCGTCAACGGCGGTGTCATCACCGCCCAGTTCGGCGACGCCTACAAGGACGCCGCCGCGCGCGAGGCGCTGGCCGCGGCCTTCCCCGGCCGCGAGGTGGTGCAACTCGACGTCGACCGGCTGATGACCGGGGGCGGCGGCATCCACTGCTCGACCATGCACGAGCCGATGCCGTGACCCACCCCGCCCGTCCGACCGCCCGCCCGTCCGCCTGCACAGCACCGACCTCGACCGGAGTACCCGCATGACCAGTGCCCTGTCCCGCCGCGGCGTGATCCGCACCCTCGCCGGCGTCGGCGCCGGTATCGGCGCCCTCGCCTTCGGCCTGACCGCCTGCGACCCCGCCGGCGCCGAGGACCCGGACGGCGCCGTGCCGCCCTCCCAGCAGCCCGGCGCCCCCGGCGTCCGCCGGTTCGGCGCCGAGTGGGAGAAGCACCTGCGCACGGTGATGTCCTGGCCCGCCTCCGAGAACGTCTGGGGCGACCAGCTCCCGGACGTCCGCCGGGACGTCGCCGGCCTGGCCCAGGCCATCGCCGCCCGCGAACCCGTCGTGCTGATGGCCCGCCCCGAGCAGGCGGACGCCGCGCGGAAGGCCTGCGGCCCGGCCGTCGAGGTGGTGCCGATCGCCGTCGACGACCTGTGGGCCCGGGACACCCTGCCGGTGTTCGTGGAGGAGGGCGGCAAGGTCAAGGGCGTCGACTTCAACTTCAACGGCTGGGGCGGCAAGCAGCAGCGCGGCAACGATTCCAAGGTCGCCCGGACGGTACTGGCCAAGTACGGCGTGGAGCGGATCGAGACCCGGCTGGTCGGCGAGGGCGGCTCCTTCGAGACCGACGGCCAGGGCACCCTGATGGTCACCGAGAGCTCCGTGGTCAACGGCAACCGCAACCCGGGGATGAGCCGGGACCAGGTCGAGGCGGAGCTGAAGAAGGTGCTCGGCGTGACCAAGGTGATCTGGCTGGCCGGCGTCAAGGGCAAGGACATCACCGATGCCCACGTCGACTGCCTGACCCGCTTCGTCGCCCCCGGGGTCGTCCTGCTCGACCAGGCCTTCCCCGGCGGCCCGGCCGACGTGTGGTCGCGCGCGGCCGACCAGGCCCGCGGCGTCCTCACGAACGCCACCGACGCGACCGGCAGGAAGCTCCAGGTGATCGAGCTCCAGCAGCCCGACCCGGACCGGATCACCGGACGCGGGGACGCCTTCGTCTCCTCGTACATGAACTTCTACATCGGCTCCAAGGGCGTCTACCTGCCGAAGTTCGGCGACGCCCGGGCCGATGAGCGCGCCCAGCAGGTCCTCAGGCAGTACTTCCCGGGCCGGGAGATCGTCCCGGTGAGGATCGACGCGATCGCGGCCGGCGGTGGGGGCATCCACTGCGCCACCCACGACATCCCCGCCGTGGGCTGACCGGACGGTGGCCGGTCCGGGAACCCTCCACGGGACGGGCCCCGGGCCGGCCACCGTTCGGGCCGGGTCCGGTCGGCGGGCCGGGCCCGGCTCCGTCGGGACCAGGGTCTGTCGGGACCAGGGTCTGTCCGGCGGACAGACCCTAAGCGGCGGGCTGCTGCTGGGTGACGCAGTGGATGCCGCCGCCGCCCGCGCCGAGGTGGTCGATGTTGAGCTGCTCGACCGTACGGCCCGGGAACAGCCGGGCGAGGGCGGCACGGGCGGCGTTGTCGGCCCGGGTGTCGCCGAACTGGGCCGCGATCACCGCGTTGTCGCACAGGTAGTAGTTGGCGTAGGAGCCGACGAAGTTGGGGTCGGTCGAGCGGATCAGGTAGTAGTCGGGGCCCTGGATGGTGCTGACCGACACCGGGGTGCCCTGGGCACTGGTGGCGGAGCCGAGGATCGCGCTGCTGGACTCGCTGGCCGCCACCGTCTGACCGGCCGACACCGTCAAGACCCCGAAGGCGCAGTTGCCTCGGCGGCCTCGGCCCGGCGCTTGCGGTGCTCGACCCTGGTGCCCGCGACGACGGTGAAGGCCAGGCTCGCCGCGATGATCCCCTCCGCCCAGAAGAACGCCAGGTAGTCCATCAGCGAGCCGATCGGCGGCGAGCCGGGCGCCGCGTTGCGCATCCCGATCAGCGCGAACAGGGTCGCGGCCATCCAGCCGAGCGAGGGCCAGACCAGCCCCTGGCCGCCCCGGTAGAGCACCTCGGCCCCGGCCAGTACGGCCAGGGCGAGCGCCCACATCGCGGCGATCATGAACCAGGCCAGGATGAAGGTGCTGCGCCCCCGGGTGACCTTGCCCTCCAGCAGTCGCGCTCCGGAGGTGAGCGGGGTGCTGGTCGGCCGGACCACGAAGAACGGGTCGACGTCCGCGAAGACCAGGCCGACCGGCACTGGGCCCGCGTTGTCCGAGGCCGCGAAGCCGAGGGCGAAGTGGTAGCGGTCGAAGGGGTAGTCGGACTCGGTGCCCTCGTAGAGGTTCGCCTGGACGGCCTGCGGCGTGGCCGGCTCCCCCGGTGCGGCGCGCAGCTCGGTGCGGGCCGCCGAGTGCGCGGTGACGTCGACCTGGCGGGTGAACGCCGTGGAGTCCGGGCCCTCGGCGAGGCTCCCGTGCGGAACGGGCACGACGTAGAGGGTGAGCTCGCCCGTCCCGGGGTCGATCTCCTGGGCGGTGAGGTCCAGTTCGATCCAGTCCCCGCTGGTCGGCAGGGCCAGTTCCCGGGTCTGCTGCCGGGTGTCGCGCTCATTGAGGTAGAGCGCGATGCCGGCCGAGCAGAGCACCGTGAGGAGCAGCAGCGCGAGGGCGAATCGGTTGCCGCGCAGCCGGGCGGGGCCCCTCATGCCGAGGCGGAGGGGGTGGCCGGGCCAGACGTGCTGGAGGAGGCGGCCGTGGCCACGGGCTGCTGCTGGGTGGCGCAGTGGATGCCGCCGCCGCCCGCGGCGATGTGGTTGATGGAGACCTGGGTGACCTTGCGGCCGGGGTGGAGGTCGCCGAGGATGCCGGCCGCTCGGTCGTCGGCGGCCTGGTCGCCGAAGCGCGGGACGATGACGCCGCCGTTGCAGAGGTAGTAGTTGATGTAGGTGGCCAGGAAGTTCTTGCCGGCGCCCTGGATCAGGTCGAGGTCGGGCTCCGGCAGGTCGACGATCTTGAGGCCGCGGCCCTTGGCGTCGGTCGCGGACTGCAGCACCTGGAGGGCCTGGGCGGAGGCGGTGGTCCAGACGTCCGGCGGGGTGTCGGCAGCCGGGCGGTGCAGGACGACGGTGCCGGGTTCGGCGAAGCGGGCGAGGGCGTCGACGTGGCAGTCGGTGATGTCCTGCCCGGCGACGCCCTTGAACCAGAGCACCTTCTCGACGCCGAGCAGTTCCTTCAGGCTCGCCTCGATCTGGTCGCGGGTCCTGCCGGGGTTGCGGTTGTCGTTGACCCAGGAGCTCTCGGTGGCCATCAGGGTGCCCTGGCCGTCCACCTCGATGGCGCCGCCCTCGCCGGTGATCGGCGCCTGGACGCGGGTGATGCCGTAGTGGTCGAGGAGGGTGCGGGCGACCTGGCCGTCGTTGGCGTGGGTCTGCTTGCCGCCCCAGCCGTTGAAGTTGAAGTCGACGCCGGCCGGACCCTGGGGGCCGGTGACGAAGGTCGGGCCGGTGTCCCGGGCCCACAGGTCGTCGACCATCAGCTCCAGTACCTCGACCGAGGCGCCGCAGGCCTGGCGGGCCTGGTCGGCCTGGTCGGGGCGGGCCAGCAGGACGACCGGTTCGAAGCCGGCGACGGCCTGGGCGAGTGCGGCGATGTCCTGGCGCACGCCGGGGAGTTGGTCGCCCCACACCTCCTCCAGGGCCGGCCAGGCCATGAAGGTGCGGGTGTGCGGGCCGGACTCGGCGGGCATCGCCCGGCCGGCGGCCGGCGCCGCGCCCGAGGCCGTGCCGCTCGGGCCGGGCTGCTCCTCCGACGTGCTGCCGGAGGAGCAGCCGCCGGCCAGGGCTAGGGCGGCGAGGGCGGCCCCGGATTGCAGGAGCCCGCGGCGGGACGGCCGGGAGGGAGCCATGGGGCCTCGTTCCGGAAGGTGTCGGGTTCGGCTCCGCAGGCTACTGAAACACCGGTCAGGGTCCGGCGCGGCGTGGCTCCGCCGTCCGGGGGAATCCGCGCGGGCGAAGCCGCTCGATGGTGACCTGCACGGTCGTCCCTTTCTGCGGCGACCGAGCCGGCCTGCGGGGTTCGCCGCCGGCCGGCGCCGTCCGCCGGTGGTGCTGGTTCGCCCGGGTCCGCGGGTCCCACCACCCGCCGGGCCCGGGCCGCCCTACAGCGCGCGGCGCGCGGCGGCGATCCGATCGGGATCCCAGCCGGGCCGGGGGACGGACTCCAGCAGCAGCCTGGTGTAGGCGTGCCGCGGGGAGTCCAGGACGTGGGCGGTGGGGCCGGATTCGACGATCCGTCCGTGCCGCATCACGACGACCCGGTCGGTGACGCAGCGGACCACGCCGAGGTCGTGGGTGATGAACAGGTAGCCGATGCCGGTCTGTTCGCGGATGTCGGCGAGCAGGTTGAGCACCTGGGCCTGGACCGAGACGTCCAGGGCGGCGACCGCCTCGTCCAGGACCAGCACGGCCGGCCGTACGGCCAGCGCCCGGGCGATGGCGACGCGTTGGCGCTGGCCGCCGGAGAGCTGGCGGGGCAGGGCCTCGGCGGCCCGGGTGCCCAGGCCGACCTGGTCGAGGAGTTCCCGGATCCGGGCTGGGTGGTCGGTGTCGGGGAAGTGCAGCCGCAGGGTCTCGCGGAGCACGGCCTCGACGCTGGTGCGCGGGTCCAGGGAGAGGTACGGGTCCTGGAAGACCATCTGGACCTCGCGGGCCCGGGCGATCCGTTCGGCCTTGTTCCGGGCCCGGCCGGTCCGGGCCCGGCCGTGCACCAGCACCGCGCCCGCGTCGGCCTGGTCGAGGCCGACGACGATGCGGGCGGTGGTGGTCTTGCCGGAGCCGGACTCGCCGACGATGCCGAGCGAGCCGCCGGCGTCGAGGGTGAAGGCGACGTCGTCGACGGCCTGCACGGCCCCGAAGGCGCGGTGCAGGCCGCTGACCCGCAGGACGGGCTCAGCCATCGGTACGGCTCCCTTCGAGCGGGTGGTGGCAGGCGGCCGGGTGCTCGCCGCGCTGGGCGGGCACCTGTTCGCGGCACGGGTCGGTCGCGTGGCGGCACCGTGCGGCGAACGCGCAGCCCGTCAACTCCTGTCGCAGGTCAGGTGGTTGGCCGTCGATTGCGGCGAGCCGGCCGGCCGGGGCGTCCAGTGCGGGGGTGGCAGCGAGCAGGGCTGCGGTGTACGGGTGCCGAGGCCGTTCGAACAGCGCGGCGGCGGGGCCGTGTTCGGCGATCCGCCCGGCGTACATCACGTAGACCCGGTCGCTGATGGCGGCGGCGAGGCCGAGGTCGTGGGTGACGAACAGCAGGCCGGTGCCGAAGCGTTCGCGCAGCCGGCCGAGCAGGGCGACCACCTCGGCCTGGCTGGTGACGTCGAGCGCGGTGGTGGGCTCGTCGGCGAGCAGCAGGACCGGGTCGCCCATCAGGGCGGCGGCGATCATCACGCGCTGCAGCATGCCGCCGGAGAGCTGGCCGGGGTAGCGGCGCAGCAGTTCCGGTCCGAGGCCGACGGCTTCGAGGAGTTCCACGGCGCGCCGGTCGGCGTCCGCGGCGCTCATGGTGCCGGTGAGGCGGACGCTCTCGGTGAGGAAGTCCCCGATGCGGCGCAGCGGGTTGATGGCGGCCCGCGGGTCCTGGAAGATCATCGCGGCCCGGCCGGTGCGCAGGGCTCGCAGCCGGGCGGGGTCCATGGTCAGCACGTCCTGGCCGTCGACGAGGACCTTCCCCTCCGTCGTGGCGCCGGGTGGCAGCAGGCCGAGGGCGGCGCGGGAGGTGAGGGTCTTGCCGGAGCCGGACTCGCCGACCAGGGCGACGGTCTCGCCGGGGGCGACGGTGAGGTCGACCCCGTCCAGGACGGGGCGGGCGGTGCCGGGCAGGCGGAGCCGGAGGCCCTGGATGTCGAGGGCGTTCACGTGGTCCTCCGAGTCATCCGAATCATGCGGTCCCCCCGTCTTCACGCGGTCGCCCGTTGTCACGCGGCCCCCGTTCATGTGGTCCTCCGGGCGACCTGGTCGGCCCAACGCTCGCCGACGACGTTGAAGGCGACGACGGTCAGCACGATCAGCGCGCAGGGCAGGATCGCGGAGAGCGGGTAGCCGTGCTGGATCGCGGTCTGGCCGTCGAAGACCATCCGGCCCCAGTCGGGGGTGAGCGCGGGGACGCCGAGCCCGAGGAAGGAGAGGCCGGCGAGGTCCATCAGGGCGTAGCCGAAGTTGACGGCGGACTGGGCGAGGACGATCGGCGCGATGTTGGGCAGGACGTGCCGCAGGCAGATCTGCACCGCGGAGTGGCCCTGGACCTGGTACGCGGAGACGTACGGCCGGGTCCGTTCGGCCAGCACCAGGGAGCGGGTGAGGCGGGAGACGTACGGCAGGTAGGCGATCGCCAGGGCGACGACGGGGGCGAGCAGGCCCTCGCCGTACACCGAGACGATCAGGATGGCGAGCAGCATGCCGGGGAACGCGAAGACCAGTTCGGTGCTGCGGGACAGGACGGAGTCGAGCCAGCCGCCGCGCCAGCCGGCCGCGAGGCCGACCGCGATGCCGGCGACGGTGGAGAAGGCCACCACGCCGAGCGGGCCGAGCAGCGAGGTGCGGGCGCCGAGCAGCAGCCGGGAGAGGGTGTCGCGCCCGGCCGGGTCGACGCCGAGCAGGTGCTCGGGCGAGGGCCCGGCGAGGGCGTTGCCGAGGTCGACGGCGTTCGGGTCGTACGGCGAGAGCCAGGGGGCGAGCAGTGCGGCGAGCACGACCAGGGCGGTGAAGCCGAGGCAGACCAGGTGGAGCGGGCCGCCGGCGGACTTGATCCGGGCGATCCCGGGGCGGCGGGTGAGGCCCGACCGTTGGATGAGACCGGTACTCATGCGCCGGACCTCCTGGAGCCGAGGGTGATCCGGGGGTCGACCAGCGGGTGGATCAGGTCGACGACCAGGTTCACCGTCATGAACAGGGCCACGATGATCAGGGAGATGGCCTGGACGGTCGGGAAGTCCTTGGTGGTGGTGGACAGTTCGAGCAACTGGCCGATGCCGCCGATGCTGAAGGCGGACTCCACCAGGACGGTGCAGACCAGCAGGGTGGAGACGATCAGACCACCGGTGGTCAGCACGGTGCCCAGCGAGTTGCGGAACACGTGTCGGCGGATCACCTCCCGCTCCGGGACGCCCCGGCTGCGGGCCACGGTGACGTGCTCGCCCTCCAGGGCCTCCAGCATGGCCGTGCGGGTGACCCGGGCGAGCATGCCGATGAGGTAGAGCGCGAGGGCGACCGCCGGCAGCGTGAGGTGCCGGAGCATGTCGCCGAGGCCCTCGCCGACGCCGCCGACCGGGAACCAGCCCAGCTTGACCGCGAACAGGCCCTGGAGCAGGACGGCGGCCACGAAGGACGGCGTGCCGAGGGCGATCGTGGTGGTGACCAGGATCGTGGCGTCGGTGGCGCCGCCGCGCACCGCACCGATCCGGCCGAGCGCCAGGCCGATGACGACCACGACCACCAGGGCCATCCCGACCAGCAGCAGGGTGGCGGGCAGCCGGTCGGCGAGCAGCTTGGACACGTCGGTGCGGTAGGTGATGGAACGCCCGAAGTCGCCCTGGAGCACCTGGCCGAGCCAGCGGAAGTACCGGACCAGGAACGGGTCGTCGAGGTGGTACTGCTCGTTGATCGCCTGCAGGGCGGCCGGCGAGGCCGACCGGCCGGACAGCAGGAAACTGGCGGGGCTGCCCGGTGCCAGGTACATCGCGCCGAAGACCACGAAGGAGGCACCGAGCAGGGTCACCGTCATCTCGATCAGCCGCCGGGCGGCGAATCGGAGGAAGCTCACCGAGCGGCCCCCACATCGGCGGCCCACGGGTAGTACATGTACGAGATGGTGGTCGGGGCGCCGGTGATCCGCTTGTTGAGGAAGACGGCGGTGGGCCACTCGGCGACCGGGATCCACAACAGCTGCTGGGAGGCGGCCTGTTGGAGCTTGGCCTCGACCGCGCCGCGCTTGGCCGGGTCGTACTCGGCGGTGGCCTGGTCGACCAGGTCGTCGTAGGCCTTGTCGCTGTAGCCCGCGAAGTTCTGGTAGGCGCCGGTGCGGAAGTTGACGAGCAGGTCGAGCGGGTCGGTGACGGAGTCGTAGTACGTCTCCGGGAACATGTCGACGCCCTCGCGCGCCTTGGCGTCGGTGAACAGCGCGGTGAAGGCGTTCGGGGCGATCGTCTTGAGCTGGATGTCGAGCCCGATCTTCGTCCCGGCGGCCTGGACGGCGGTGGCGAGCAGCGAGACGTCCTGGCCGATGGTGCTGGTGGCCATGACGAGCGTCTTGCCGCTCGCGCCGGCCTCCTTGACCAGGGCCTTGGCCTTGTCGATGTCCTGGGTGGTGGGGGTGAGGCCGCCGAAGGCGCTCTTGCGGACGTCGTCGGGGGCGCCGCCCCAGGCGGCCCGGGTGGTGAGGGAGCCGGTGACGGTGCCGGCGCCGGCCAGGCCGGTCCTGACGAAGCCGGAGCGGTCCAGGGCCAGCGACAGCGCCTGGCGCACCCGGACGTCGCCGAGCGCGCCCTTCATGTTGGTGACGTTGACGTTGACGGTGCTCAGGCCCTCGCCGAAGTAGAGCGTGCCCGGGCCGCTCTTCCGCAGTCGGTCGTAGCTCTCGGTGGGGATCAGGTAGCCGCCGTCGACGTCGCCGGTGAGCATCGCGTTGGTGCGGGCGGAGGAGTCGGTGAGGAAGCTGAACACGACCTTCTTGGACTTGGCCTTGGTGCCCCAGTAGTCGTCGAAGCGCTGGAGTTCCAGCGACTGGCCCTTGGCCCAGGTGCCGAGCCGGTACGGTCCGGTGCAGTCGAGGCTGCCGCTGGTGCCGTAGTCCTTGCCCGCGGCCTCCACCCCGGCCTTGGCGGCGACCACGCCGGCCGCGGTGGCCATGTACTGCGGGAACTGGGAGTCGGGCTGCTTGAGCTTGACGGTGACCTGCAGCGGTCCGGTCCTGGTGACGGCGTCGACGTTCTGGAACACCTGGGCCCAGGCCGCCGCGTTGTCCGGGTTGGTCTGCCGGCCGAGGCTGTACACCACGTCGTCGGCGGTCATCTCGGTGCCGTCGTGGAAGTGCACCCCGGAGCGCAGGTCGTAGACCCAGGTGGTCGGGTCGGGGTTGGTGGCCTTCTCCGCCAGGCCGGGCGCCAGGGTGAGCTGGGGCGTCCAGCGCATCAGGCTCTCGCACACGTTGGAGAGGATGGTGTTCTGCGGGTAGTCGAAGGCCTGGACGTAATCGAGGGTCGGCGGCTCGGCGTAGGTGGCCCAGGTGAAGGAGTCGAGCTCGCCCTTGGCCGGCGGGGTGGTCGCGGAGAGCTGGACGCCCCCCTGGTCGGCGCCGGCACCGTGCGGCGGGCCGGAGCAGGCGGCGACCAGCGCCGCGGCGGACAGCAGGGCGGTGGTGGCGAGGGCGAGCCGGCCCGGGGAGGCGGCTCGTCTCGCGGGGGTGAGGGTCATGAGGGTGGGCTTCCGGTCGGAGCGGGGAGGGGACGTGCGGTGCGCCGTGCGGATGGCGCGTCAGCCGCGGACGGCCGGGACCTGCTGGGTGATGCAGTGGATGCCGCCGCCGCCCCAGGCGATCACCCGGGAGCGGACGCCGACGACCTTGCGGTCCGGGTACGCCCCGGCGAGGACGGCGAGCGCGGCCTCGTCCTCGGGGTGGTCGGCCACCGGGACGACCACCGCGCCGTTGGCCAGGTAGTAGTTGAGGTAGCCGACCTCGACCTCGCGGCCGTCGACCTCGACGAACGCGGCCTGCGGGACGTCGACGATCTCGAACGGGCGGCCCTGGGCGTCGGTGGAGTGCTCCAGCACGGCGCGGTTGGCCCGCATCCGGGCGTAGTCGGGGTGCTCCGGGTCGGCGGGGAGCTGGACGACGACCTTGCCGGGGGCGGCGAAGGCGCAGACGCCGTCCACGTGGCCGTCGGTCTCGGTGTCCAGCAGGCCGCCGTACGGCAGCCAGATCACCTTGGTGACGCCGAGGCGCCGCTTGAGCTCGGCCTCGATCTCCTTGCGGCTCATGCCGGGGTTGCGGTTGGGGTGCAGCAGGCACTGCTCGGTGGTGATCAGGGTGCCCTCGCCGTCGACGGTGATGGCGCCGCCTTCGAGGATCATCTCGGAGCGGACCGCCGGGGTGCCGAGGTGCTCCAGCAGCAGGGCGCTGATCCGGTCGTCGGCGTCCCACGGGTGGTGCTTGCGGCCCCAGGCGTTGAAGCGGAAGTCCACGCCGGCCCGGCGGCCCTCGGCGTCGAGGACGAAGATCGGCGCGGAGTCACGGAACCAGGAGTCGTCCATGGGCAGTTCGACGACGGTGACGCCCTCGCCGCACAGGGCACGCGCCTCCTCGCCGTGGCCGGGCGGGGCGGTCATCGTCACGGGCTCGAACCGGGCGATGGTGCGGGCGACTTCGGCGTACTCGCGCTTCGCCTCGGCGAGGGTGTCGCCCCACAGGTCCTCGCGGACGGGCCAGGCCATCAGGCAGCCCTCGTGCTCGGTCCACTCGGCGGGCATGCGGTACGTGACGGTCACGGGATACCTCTTCGGGATCGGGTGTGCGGGTGGAGCGGTGGGCCCGGCGGACCCCCTCCGTGGGGTTGGCCTGCGGGCCGCCGGGAGTCTCGGGGTGGTGCTCGGACGGTTCGGCCTGATCGGCGGCTCGGCCCGGCTCGGCGGCTCGGCCCGGCTCGGCGGCTCGGCCCGGCTCGGACGGTTCAGCCGAGCGGCGGGACGCTGGGCTGGGACTGGGTGGCGCAGTGGATGCCGCCGCCGCCACTCGCGATGGTGTCGATGTCCAGCTGGACGACGTCGCGGTCCGGGTAGGCGGCCTGGAGGATCGCGTACGCCGTTCCGTCGGCCACGGCGTCGCCGAACTGCGGGACGAACACGGCACCGTTGGCGGTGTAGAAGTTGGTGTAGCTGGACAGGAAGTCCTTACCCTTGCCGCGGATCAACTGGCGTTCGGGGCCCGGGAGTTCGGTGACGACCAGGGAACGGCCCCGGGCGTCGGTGGCGCCGGCCAGAGCCTGCTTGGCCTGCTGGTAGACGTCGATCCAGATCTGGTCCGTGCCAGGGCCTGGCCGGTCCAGGACGACCTTGCCGGGTGCGGTGAAGCGGGCCAGGCAGTCCACGTGGTCGTCGGTGATGTCCTGGCCGGCCAGGCCGGGGAGCCAGATGACCTTGCTCAGGCCCAGACTCGTCCTCAGCGCCTGCTCGACCTGGCCCTGGGACATCCCGGGGTTGCGGTTGGCGTTGACCAGCGAGCTGACGGTGGCCAGCAGGGTGCCCTGGCCGTCCGTCTCCAGTGCGCCGCCCTCACCGGTGAACGGCGCGCGGACCCGGTCGACGCCGTACTCCTGGAGGAGGGCGGCCGCGACGGCGGCGTCCTCGGCGAAGGGCTGGTAGTAGGGCGTACCGCTCTTGCCCCAGCCGTTGAAGTTGGTGTCCAGCCCGGCGATCGCACCGGGGGCGGTGAGGAAGGTCGGGCCGAAGTCCCGGATCCAGAGGTCGTCGTTGGGGATCTCCAGGACGGTGATGCCGTAGGCGCCGCCGCGGCCGAGCCAGTAGCGGGCGTCCGCGGCCTGGTCGGGGCGGGCCACCACGACGACCGGTTCGTAGCGGGAGATCGCGTAGGCGACCCGGGCGATGTCGTCGCGGACGGCCGACAGCTGGCTGCCCCAGATCGAGGACAGCGCGGGCCAGGCCATGAAGGTGCGGTCGTGCCGGTCGGTCTCGGCCGGCATCCGCAGCGTGGGGGTCGCTGCGGCGGCCGGCTCGGTGGCGGCCCGGGCGACGTCCGGCAGGGCCGCGCCGAACGCCAGCGCCGGCAGGGCCGCCGCGCCGAACCGGAGCAGTCTCCGACGGGAGGGGGAGGGGGTCGCCTCGGTGGGCGTGGGGGTGGTCATGGACGCTCCCTGCAAGAGGTGGGAGGTGTGGGGGTTGCCCCGCATCCTGTACCTCACTGAAAATCCAGTCAACCCTGTGAGCGACACAAAGCGCATCGACCTGACAAACTGATCAGGATTTCATCAAGTCCGCATCCAGGACGGGTAGAGTGAGCGTCCATGTCGGACCGCCGGACAGGGATACTCCAGGCCGCCACCCGCGTCATCGCCCGACGCGGCGTGCGCGGCCTGCGGATGGGCGAGCTGGCCGCCGAGGCCGGGGTGTCCACCGCGTTGATCTACTACCACTTCACCGACCGGGCGGGGATCCTGCGCCAGACGCTGGAGTTCATCAGCGACCGCGCCGACCACTACACCGCCGAGGACCAGCCCGCGCCCGCCGCGGGCCCGCCCGCCCGGGGGCAGGACCGGGACCCGGGCACCGAACTCGAACGGGTCCTGCTGCGGGAACTCCAGGACACCACCGAGGTGCGGGAGAACAGCACCGCCTGGGGCGAGCTGCGGGCGACCGCCGTCTTCGAACCGGACCTGCGCGAAGACCTGGCCCGGAACACCCACAGCTGGGTGCACGACGTCGCCGGGCTGCTCGCCCACACCGACCCGACCGGCACCGCCCCGGCCCACGCGGCCGCCGCCGAACGGCTCACCGCCCTGGTCGAGGGCCTCAGCGTGCGCTGGCTGAGCGGATCGCTCCCGATCGAGCAGGCGCGCCGGCTGCTCCGCGGCGCGATCGAGGCGGAGCTGGACCGCGGCCGGCCGGGCGGCTCCGGCGGCTCCGGCGGGGGCCGATTCGATGGGTCCTGACGAAACCTCTAAACTCTGCCGCGCCAGCGGGCCGTGCCCGCCCACTCCGGGGCACTACAGCCCGCTCCCGTCCCGGTCCGCCGAGAGAGGCAGCCCGCATGTCCGCCGACCGATCCCCCTTCGCCCTCCAGCCGGTCTTCCAGGAGCTGACCGCGGACGACCCGCGCGAAGTCGGCGGCCACCAGCTGTACGCGCGGCTCGGCGCCGGCGGCATGGGCCGGGTCTACCTCGCGTACACCCCGGGCGGCCGCCCGGTGGCACTGAAGGTGGTGCGGCCCGAACTGGCCGAGGACCCGGACTTCCGGGCCCGGTTCGCCCAGGAGGTGGCCAGCGCCCGACGCATCCACGGGCTGTTCACCGCCCAGCTGATCGACGCCGGCCCGGACGCCGCCACCCCGTGGCTGGCCACCACCTACGTGCCGGGGCCGTCCCTGCAACAGGTGGTGCAGCGCTTCGGCCCGCTGCCGGAGCGCACCGTGCTGCTGCTGGTGGCCGGGATCGCCGAGGCGCTCCAGGCGATCCACGCCAGTGGAGTGGTGCACCGCGACCTCAAGCCCGGCAACGTGCTGATCGCCGCCGACGGCCCCCGGGTGATCGACTTCGGCATCGCCCGCGCCGCCGACGCCGTCGCCCTGACCGGCACCGGACTGCAGATCGGCTCCCCCGCCTACATGGCCCCCGAACAGGCCATGGGCCGGGCCGCGACCTCGGCCACCGACGTGTACGCGCTCGGCGCCCTCGCCGTCCACGTCGCCGGCGGCAGCCCACCCTTCGGCGACGGCCCGCACCCGGTGACGCTCTACCGGACCGTCCACGAGGAACCCGACCTCGACCGGGTGCCGAACGGCCTGCGCGACCTGCTCCGGGCCTGCCTGACCAAACGCCCCGAGGACCGGCCGACCACCGCCGAGGTGATCGCCGCCGCCCGCAGTCACCCGGCGGTGGGCGGACACCTCCGGTTCGGCGAGGACTGGCTGCCGCAGCAGCTGACCAGCCAGATCACCCGGCATGCCGAGCTGCCGCAGGCGCCGCCGGAGGCCGCAGGGGCCGCCGGGGCCGCCGCCGGGCCCGGCCTGAACGCGGCGCCGACGGTCCTCGCACGCCCGGCCGGGCCGCCGCCCACCCTGCTCGCCGCGACGGGCGCCGAGCCCGCGATGGACGCCGAGCCCGCCACACCCGCCGGGCCGGCCCCGGCGGCGCGGCCGGGCGTGCCGCCGAAGCGGGCCCGCGGCCGCACCGCGCTGATCGCCGCCGTGGCCCTGGCCGTCGGCGCCGCGGCGGCGGTGTTCGTACTGGACGACTCGGACCCGGTGGAGGCGGCCACGACCGACGCCCCGGCGACCGGCTCCCCCGCACCCGGCGCCCCGGCCGGATCACCGACACCCGCCGCTTCGCCGACACCCGCCGGACCACCGAGCCCCGCGCGCCCGGACCCCGCCGCCGGCTACGCGGCCGACTACCGGGCGGTGGAGCTGACCTCGGCGGACGCCGGCTACGAGTTCGACCTGACCTCGGGCACGGTGGTGCCGACCGACAGCGTGAACTGGTACGTGGGGCGCAGCGACAGCGAGTTCTTCGTGCCCGAGAACGCCGACGCCTACATCGCGCGGGATGCGGGCCTCGGCGTCGCCGAGTGCCTCCAGGGGCTCGGCGCCCACCCCACCACCCGGGTGCCGTTCAGTGCGGTCGGCCCGCGCGGCGCCTTCTGCGTGCGGTCCTCGGACGGCAAGGAGCTGGCGGTGGTGCGGGTGCTGTCGACGGCGGGCGCGGACGGGCCGGTCAGGGTCTCGCTGGACCACTACCGCCGCAACGGCTGAGCGGTCGGCCAGGGCGCGCCGGCGTCCTGTCGACACCGGCGTACATCGAACGTCTACCGGGCTCGGCGACAGTCCTCCCCGAACGCGGCGGCGGTACGTCGGCGCGAAACTTCGAGAGAGGGCGTACAGCTGTGAGGACCCTGGTACGGAAGAGCCACGTGTGGGGCGCGCTTGCGGCGGCGGCGATCGCCGTCGCCGCCCTTCCGGGGACGGCCAGCGCCGACTCCACCGCCGGCATGATCAGCGTGCTCGACACCAACAAGTGCCTCGACGTCCGCGGGAGCAACACCGCGAACGGGACCCCGGTGCAGATCTACACCTGCAACGCCTCCAGCGCCCAGTGGTGGACCGGGACCGACAAGCCGGACGGCACCGGCATCACCCTGTCCGCCCTCGGCAAGTGCCTGGACGTCAGCGGGAGCGGCACCACGGACGGCACCAAGGTCCAGCTGTGGGACTGCAACGGCTCCGACGCCCAGCGCTGGGTCCGGTACCTCGGCAACGTCCTGGTCAACCCGCGGTCCGACAAGTGCCTGGACGTCCCCGGCGGCAACATCCAGGACAGCAACCAGCTGCAGATCTACACCTGCAACTACTCGGCGGCGCAGCAGTGGTGGTTCGCCCCGCCGCGCATCCCGCACAGCGGCTGACACCCGCCACAGGACCGGGAGCGGCCCGGCAGCCCCGTACGGGCCGCTCCCACCCGATCGCTGGCGACAGGAACCCAGGCCCCGGCGAACCACCCCCGTCCACCGGCGGCCGCGCACCTCGTGCTCCTGACGGCGACGGAGGTCACCCGGCGTTCGGACCGGGGTCGTGTGCGGGCGAACCGGGTGCACCGGGTCGCCTCGGGGCGGTTTGGGTGGTTTCACCTTCAAGCTTGACTGATTTTTCAGTCAATGCCAGAGTTCGGTTCCGGCGAGGCCGGGCGACTGCGCCCGCCCCCGTACGCGGCACCCGTCGGCGCCCCGCCCGCCGGACCGTCCCACCCTCGGCCCCACCGGAGTCCACCGTGTCCCAGACCTCCC
Organism: Kitasatospora sp. NPDC127060; assembly: GCF_042724935.1. Classification (NCBI taxonomy): domain Bacteria; kingdom Bacillati; phylum Actinomycetota; class Actinomycetes; order Kitasatosporales; family Streptomycetaceae; genus Kitasatospora; species Kitasatospora sp. NPDC127060. The sequence continues at coordinate 24,758 of NZ_JBHXEG010000078.1, read as the reverse complement.
TCGCGCGCCGCACGGTGCTGCGCACCCTCGCCGGCGCCGGCCTCATCGCGGCCGGCGCGACCGCCTGCGCGGCCACCGACGACCAGGCGGAGCCGGCCGGCCCGTCCTCCTCCGGCGCCCCCGCCGACCGGCCGTCCGAGCCCGCCACCACGCCGCCCGCGACGGCCGCCCCCACCCCGGCCCGCGGGCGCCGGCTCGGCGGCGAGTGGGAGAAGCACGAGCGGACCTTCATGGCCTGGCCCGCCTCCGAGAACGTCTGGGGCGAACAGCTCGGGCCGGTCCGCAAGGACATCGCCTCGGTGGCCCGGGCCATCGGCGGCCGCGAACCGCTGGTCCTGCTGGTCCGCCCCGGTCAGGAGGACTCGGCCCGCAACGCCTGCGGCAAGGACGTCGAGCTGCTGTCCGTCCCGGTCGACGACCTGTGGGCCCGCGACACCGTGCCGGTGTTCGTGGAGGAGGGCGGCAAGGTCAAGGGCGTCGACTTCAACTTCAGCGGCTGGGGCGGCAAGCAGCAGCACGACAGCGACGCCCGGATCGCCCGGGCCGTCCTGGACAAGTTCGGGGTCGAGCGGATCCCGACCCAACTGGTCGCCGAGGGCGGCTCGTTCGAGAGCGACGGCCAGGGCACCCTGATGGTCACCGAGAGCTCGATCGTCAACGCCAACCGCAACCCGGGGCGCGACCGCGACCAGATCGAGGCCGAGCTCAAGCAGGCCCTGGGCGTCACCAAGGTGATCTGGCTGGCGGGCGTCAAGGGCAAGGACATCACCGACGCCCACGTCGACTGCCTGGCCCGGTTCGCCGCCCCCGGCGTGGTCTTCCTGGACCGGGCCTTCCCCGGCTCCCCGGCGGACGTCTGGTCCCGCTCGGCCGACCAGGCCCGTGCCGTCCTGGCCGAGGCCACCGACGCCACCGGCAAGAAGCTCAAGGTGGTCGAGATCAGCCAGCCCGACCCGGACCGGATCACCGGGCGCGGCGACGCCTTCGTCTCCTCGTACATGAACTTCTACATCGGCAACAAGGGCGTCTACCTGCCGCAGTTCGGCGACTCCCGGGCCGACGGGCACGCCCAGGAGGTCTTCCGGGACCAGTTCCCGGGCCGCGAGATCGTCCCGCTGGTGATCGACACCATCGCCTCCGGCGGCGGAGGCATCCACTGCTCCACCCACGACCAGCCGACCCCCTGACGCCCGCCGCGCCGCCGCCGCGGGGCCGGGGGCCCACCCGAACGGCCCCTGCTCCCTCTCACCCCACGGCGGCGGGCACCGCTTCAGGTGCGTTTGAAGAACTCCACCTCGGCCAGCGCGATGGTGCGGCCCGGGCCGGTGCCCGCGGCCTCGCGGACGGTCAGCTTCACCTGGACGACGTCGCTGATCCCCGTCCCCACGGTCTGCGGGCCCGGCTGGTCGTTGAGCGTCACCTGCTTGCGGTGCACCTCGCCGTCCGAGGCGGTCACCTCCAGGTCCAGCAGCACCGGACGGGCCTGCTGCCGGAAGTGCTCCGGGTCGGCGGAGTCGCCGGTGTGGATGATCAGGTCCACCAGCCGGAACGGGCTGCGGAAGGTGAAGCTGACGGAGTCCCCGATCGCCGGCGCCCCCCAGTAGGTGTTGGAGAGGCCGTCGTCGGAGAGGGTCGCGGGATGGCCCTCGACGGCGGCGCTCGCCGTGGTCAGCGAGGGGGCGATCGGCGCGGTGCTGCCCAGTTTGTCCAGCACGTCCTGGTAGGCGCTCTTGCCGAGCGGCCACAGCAGGACCCCCGCCACCACCAGCGCCACCAGCACGATCAGCGCGATGGCGCGGCGCAGCGCGTTGCCCGAACCGCCGATCCGCACCCGGCGGCGGAACGGCCACCGGGTGCGCCACCAGGGCAGCTCGGGCCCGGCCGCGGTGACGGTCAGCGGCGCGGCGCAGCGGCGGCAGAACCGCCGCTCGGGCAGGTTGGGCGTGCCGCAGCGGGGGCAGGGCGGGCCGTCCTGGGCCTCGTCGACCGTGGCGGTCCGGACCACCGGGCGGGGCGCGATGGGCTTGGCGGGCTGCACCGCCACCGGGTCGGCCGGCGGCACGGGGGCCGGTTCGGGTACCGGTTGGGGCACCGGTCCGGGCGTGGCCGCCGGAACCGGGGCGGGCTGGGGCGCCGGGGCGGGCCGGGCCCGGGTGGAGGTCGAGCGCGAGGTCGCCCCCGCGGGCGGGGCCGGCGGCTCCTCGGCGGCCGGGGTCGGCGCCGCTGGGGCCCCGGGCTCGGCCACGGGCTCGGCCACGCGTTCGGGGGCGGGCTCCGGGGCGGGCGGCTGGGCACGCCTGCTGCGGCTGGTCACCCGCCGGGAGACGTTGCGCCAGGTGGAGCCGGTGCGCGCGGTCCCGGGGGCGGCGGACTCGACCTCGGCGGGCGAAGGCTCGACCCGCGCGGGCGAATGCTCGGCAGGGGCGGCCGCGGGCGCCGCCGGGGCAGCGGGCGCGGGAACAGCGGGCGTAGGAGTAGCAGGGGTAGGAGTAGCAGGCGTAGGAGCAGCGGGCTCAGGAGCGGCAGGCGCAGCCGCCGGCGTACTGCGCGACCACCCCAGGTAGGCGCCGCAGTTGCCGCAGAAGTCGTCCCCCTCCGCATTGGCCGTTCCGCATTCGGGACACACCGGCATCCGTCAGCCCTCCGCTCGCCCGGGTGGACCGGGCAGGATCTCGATCCGGCAGTTCAGGTGGACCGGGCAGCCCGCCCGGACGGCGGACAGCAGCCGGTCCTCGTCCAGGGCCGTGCCGTCCAGCGGCCAGACCCGGATCAGCACCTCGCCACCCGGCGCGGACGGCGGGGCCTCGCCGGGGGTGGTGGACCAGGAGACGCCGCCGCCGTCGCTGATCTCGCAGCCGGCGCCCAGCACCAGGCGCAGCCGCTCGGCGAGGCCGCGCCGGGTGCCGCGCCACCGGTGCAGTTCCACCGCGCGCCCGACCACCGCCCGGCGCACCTCCTCCGGCCAATCCGGGTCGATGTCCACCGCGACCCAGGTCGCCAGCCAGTCCAGGAAGTCGACCGGCGCCAGGCGGGGCCGGAAGTAGGCGGGCAGGTTGTCCAGGGTGTTGAAGACCGGGGCGAGGACGGTGTCCAGGCCGGCCGTGAAGCGCTGGGCGAAGTCGTCCTCGGCGAAGAGGGCGGGCAGCAGCTCGCCGATCGGGTGCGGGCTGGGCAGCCCGGGTACGGCGGCGCGGGTCATGACGTGCCGTCCTCGGCGAGGGCGGTGACCACGACCTGGTGCTGGTGCGAGAAGACCAGGGCGTCCGGGGGGACGTCGACCCGCTCGGCGGGTGCGCCCCGGCGCCCGGTGATCGGGTCGGCCGGGAACAGCCGGAGCTCCTCCACCCCGGCGACGGCCGCCTCCCGCTGGAGCACGGCGAACACCTCCCCGTACTGCACCGCCCGGCCGAACGGCCAGCCCGTGCTGTCGGCGCCGCCGCGCAGCGGGTTGAGGTAGCGGTACAGCGCCTGCAGCACCGCCTCGCGGACCCGGTCCGGGTCGGCGGCGCGGGTGGTGAGCCGGGCGACCACCGTGACGCCCTGGTAGGTGGGCGGCTGGACGAGCACCCGGGTGCCGATCAGCCGCCGCTCGTCCAGGGCGGTCGCCACGGCGGCCAACACCTGCTCGTCCGGGATGAGTTGCTCGAAGCGCAGCCGGTCGCCGTCGTCCGCGACCGCGTCCGGGACGACCAGCACCCGCACCGCCCCGGCCTCGCCGCCGGCCGCCGGTACGCAGCTGACCCGGGCGGCGGAGGGCGCGGCCTGCCGGGCGATCAGCTCGAAGTCCCCGGCGGTGACGGCGCGTTCCTGCAGCCGCAGCTGGTGCGGGGCGCGCGCCTTGGCGTTGTCCACGGTCTCGCCGTCGACCCCGCCCCTGGCCGCCTCGCGGTTGTCCACCCGGGCGATGTACGGGACGGAGCTGCGCAGCACCGTGACGGTGTTCCGGGCGACGTTGCCCGCGATCCCGCCGCCGGTGCGGTACTGCGGGACGCGCAGCCGGGCGCCCTTGGGCGGCACCGCGCCGAACGCGCGCAGGCTGCCGTCCGCCTCCCGGACGGCGGGTGGGAACAGGAACTCGCCGTTGGTGGCGTCCAGCACCACGTGCCGGTCGGCGGGCGCGGAGTCGCCGAAGTGCTCGACGACCGTCCAGCGCTGCCACCCCTCCCCGGCCGAGACCTCGACCACCGGCGGCCCGCCGTCGAGCAGCACCGGCGGCCGGGCGAGCCGGAACCGCTGGCCCGCGACGCCCTCCGAGCTGCCCAGCGGCGCATCGGTGACGGTCTGGGCGTGCGCCGCCGTGACGGTGCCGCCGACGGTGAACACCTCGGCCCGCCGGACGGTCGGGGACTCGGAGTAGAACGGCTGGCCCGGCCGCGGCTCGGTGACCCGGCAGCGCAGCCAGCCGGCCCGGCGCCCGGCGACCACCGACGCGGTGTGGCCGGCCGGTACGAACACCACCACCTCGCCGGGCCGGTTGAGCCCGCCGGTGGTGTCGCTGCCGGTCTCGCACTCGATCCAGCGCGCGCCGTCCCACACCTCCCAGGCCAGCGGCGGCTGGCGCGGGTCGACGCCGACGCCCTCCACCCGGCTGTCCAGCCGGACGGCCAGGATGCAGCGCGGCACCACGGCCGGCAGGGCGAACAGCATGGCGTCGCCGGCCACCGGGCGCGACTGGAAGCACGGCACGTCCGCGCCGTCGGCCAGCCGGGTGGTCACGTCGGACTGCTCCCCGGCGGCCGAGACGGTCACCAGCCGCTCCAGCGCGCTGGGCACGATCGGCAGGTCCTCGGCGGTGGCGAAGACCACCGCCTCGTCGGTCTCGGTGCGCAGGGTGGACACCTCGGTGCCGGCCCGCAGCAGCACCGTCTCGGGCTGCGGGGCGGAGAGCCAGAAGTCGACCTCGGCCCGGGCGGCGGCCGGCGGGAACAGCCGGATGCCCAGCAGGTCGAGGAAGGCGGAGTAGTTCTTCTCCGGCACCCGGTTCAGCCGGTAGAGCAGCTGGTCCACCAGGTAGGCGAAGGTCTCGATGAGGGTGACGCCCGGGTCGGAGACGTTGTGGTCGGTCCACTCCGGGGCGCGCTGCTGGACGTACCGCTTGGCCTCGTCGACGAGTTGCTGGAAGCGGCGGTCGTCCAGGTTCGGGGAGGGCAGGGCCATCAGCGCACACTCCCGTCCAGGGCGGCCGGGGACTCCGCGGACGGCGTCTCCGGAATGGTGTAGAAGGGGAAGACCAGGTTGCGGCGGTCGTTGGTGGCCCGCACGGTGTAGTGGACGTCGATGTAGAGGGTGCCCTCGTCGACCCGGTCGAAGGCGATCACCACGTCGTCCACGGTGATCCGCGGCTCCCAGCGCTCCAGCGCGATCCGCACCTCGCGGGCGATCCGCCCGGCGGTGGTGCTGTCGCCCGGGGCGAAGACGTAATCGTGGACGCCGCAGCCGAACTCCGGGCGCATCGGCCGCTCGCCGGGGGCGGTGCCGAGGATCAGCCGGATCGCCTCGGCGATCTCCCGGTCCCGCTCGACCATGCCGATGCCGCCGGTGGCGTTCACCCGGAGCGGGAAGGCCCAGCCGCGGCCGATGAAGCTGCTGGTCACACGGCACCCCCGATCAGTACGTTGAAGGCCCCGGCGATGATGGTGGCGCCGCAGGTGGTCTTGTCGCCCATCCGGGCCGCGGGCAGGCCGCCGATGAGCACCGCGCCCCCGGTCATCCCGCCGAGTTGGGGCTCCACGAGGTTGGCGGGCCCCATCTCCACGTGTGGGACGCAGGCGTGCACGGTGCCGGCCACCGCGGCGGGCCGGCCGCCGATCAGCACCGTCGCGACCTTGAGGGCACCCGGGGGCGGGGTGGTGAGGGCGCCGCCGTGGTCGGTGGGGTCGCCGGTCCGGGCTGCGGGGGGCATGTACGGTCTCCATTCCGATGGCTCCTGCCGGAGCGCAGTGATCTTCCTTCCGTCATCTGACGCCGCGTCAGTTGATGTGCACGAACGCCCCCTTGATGACCGCCTCGGCACCGCCGTCCACGGTCACCGCCGTGGTGCCGCGGACGGTCACCGAGCCGCCGCGCACGTTCACCTCGCCGGTGCCCGCGTCCAGGGTGATACCGGAGGGGGTGAGGCGCACCGTGCTGCCCGCCCCGCCGACCCCGCCGTGCACGGTCAGCACGATCTCCCCCTTCTGCTGGTCCAGCCGGACCTCCAGCTTGCCGTCGCCGCTGGCCAGCCGGACGCCGGAGCTGCCGCCCGGCACGTCCAGCAGTTCCATCCGGTGGCCCGAACGGGACACCACCGAACGGCGGTTGACCTTGCCGGCGGTCGCGTCGACCAGCGGCACGTCGTGCGGCGAGGGCCCGTCAACGCCGTTGTAGAGGCCGCCCAGCACATAGGGGCTGTCCAGGTCCCCCTGCTCGAAGCCCACCAGCACCTCGTCGTTGACCTCCGGGCTCACCACCCCGCCGCCGCCGTGGCCGCCCCACTGCACGGTGCGCACCCAGTCGGAGACGTAAGTGTCGTCCAGCCAGGGGAACTTGAGCTTCACCCAGCCGCGCTGCGCGCCGCCCGGCTCCCGGACGTCGGTGACCACCGCGACGGCCAGGCCGGGCATCCGCGGCCCGCGCGGCGGCGCGTTGCCGCCGGTCGCCAGCCCGGCCAGCGAGCGGTCCGGCGCCGCGCTGACCACCACCGTGGTGCGGTAGCCGCGGAACGGCTCCAGCAGGTGCCGCGCCCCGGTGACGGTGTAGCGGCCGGAGAAGGCCGCGCCGACGTTCCCCAGCGCGACGGCGGTGCCCGCCCGCAGCCGCGGATTGCCCTCCACCACCGCCTCCAGCTCCCCGAAGCCCGCGGCCACCGAGGCGGCCAGCGAACGCGCCACGGCGGTGGTCTCCGCCTGGGTGCGGTACGGGGTGTCGGCGACGGTGAACCGGGCCTGGCCGGGGAAGGCCGAGGCCACCACCGAGGGGCTCATCCCCGGCAGCACGGTCGGCGAGGTCACCGAGGGCTCGGTGGCCACCAGAGCGCTCTTGGTGGTGACGTTCCAGCCGCGCGCCTCCACGGTGTCCGCACCGGCCGCACCGGTCAGCACCCCGCGCAGCTCCAGCAGGTTGCGCCCGTACTCCAGCACCAGCGGGCTCTGCGGCGCGGGCGTGCTCGGAGCCGGGGCGGCCGAGGCCGGCTGCGGCCGGACGAACTCCAGCTTGCCGTCGTCGTCCACCCGCACCTGCGCACCGCTCTCCTGCGCCAGGAACTGCAGGAACTCCCAGTCCGGGACGTTCGCCTGGGACAGCTGCTGGTGGACCACCGGGAAGGAGTCCACCCGCCCGCAGGTCAGGCCCGCGCCGGCGGCGACCTGGCGGACGATGTCGGCGGTCGTCATGTTCCGGAAGGCCTTCACCCGACGCCCGCGCATCAGCCGGTGGGTCACCGCCGAGGCCCGCACCACCGTGTACGAGCCCGTGGTGTCCACCTCCAGCTCCAGCGCCGTCACCTCCCCGGTGAACAGCCGCACCTGGGTGTGCCCCTGCACGGTGACCACGGACACCCGCAGCTCGGTGCCGATGGTGATACCCGTCGCGGACAGGAAGGTGTGGTCCGCGTCCCGGAAGCTCAGCACCGCCGTGTCCGGCAGCCCCACGCTCTCCTCGATGTCGCAGGACACCAACTGGGCCGCCCACACCGGCGGCAGCGGCCCCGGCGCCTCGACGACGGGATCCGCGGCGAACGGCCGGCCGCCCCGGGCCTCGGGAGTGGTCACGGCCGGCCTCCTCGGGTGAGTTCGTCGATCCCCGGCACGATCAGCTCCGCACCGGGCACCAGCACCAGCGGATCGTCGATGTCGTTCGCCTCCGCGATGGTCCGCCAGGCCGTCGCGTCCCCGTACGCGCGCCAGGCCAGCAGCGGCAGGCTGTCGCCCGCGATCACCCGGTGGGTACTGCGGGCCTCCGGGGAGCCGGAGGTCGGGTTCTGCCCGGCCGGGTCGACGCTCGCCTCGTCGATGGACAGCGAGCAGACCGCGCGCAGCGGATTGCCGTCCACGTCGAACAGCGTGTACGTGACGGACAGACCGGTCAGCACCCCGTTGAACGAGGTCGTCTTCAGGGTGCCCCAGTCCAGCCGGATCCACGGACTCGCCGGGGTCTTGCGCGCCAGGCTGGTCGGCGTCGGCACGCAGGCCTTCATCAGCTGCTCCACCGCCTGCTCCACCGAGTTGTCGTGCGTCGCCGTCGAATCCAGGAACACGTCGAGCGACAGCGAGCGAGGCCCGCTGCCGACGAACTCCGGCAGGGCCGACTCGCCCGCCATCCTGGACGGCGTACGCCGCCACTCGGTGGTCTTGCGCAGCACCAGGGTCGCCGGGTTGAACTGCAGCGGAAGCCGCGCGATCGGACCGCCGGGCTGGGCGCCGACCGTGGACGGGGGCTCCATGATGGTCAGTTGGGCCCGGGTGACGCTGGCGGGGACCGCCGAGGACATCCTGCTGCTCCTTGGATGGTGGGTGGGTGGACGGGCGGGCGGGCGGGCGGGACCGGCTTCTCAGGACGGGCGCAGGCCCGCGTGGGCGATCTCCAGGGTCTCCATCGCCGGCTGCGAACTCGACGGGTCGAAGGACGGGCCCTCCCAGCGCACCGGGACGATCCCCTGCACCTGCCAGCCGACGATCCGGCTCAAGTCGGGGCGCAGCGCCACGATCTCGCCGTCCTTCGGCTCGACCTTCCGGACGATCTCGTTCAGCCACCGGGCGATCTTGGCGGTGTCCGCGGTGACCGCGCGGGACAGCGTGATGTTCGACCAGGTGATGCGGCCCGGCAGCTGCCAGGCGAAGCCGTTGTTGCCGCCCTCCGCGTACTGCTCGATCTCGACCTGGGCTCCGAGCCCCGAACAGGTGGTGAACTCGCCCAGGTCGTTGCCGCCGATGGTCAGGCTGAAGAACACGCTGCTCGCGAAGATGTTGTCGGTCATCGGGGCCCCGCCTCCTGCTTGGTGCTCGGTACTCGCTGTTGCTGCTTGCTGCTTGGTGCTTGGCGCCTACTGCTTGGTGCCTGCTGTCCGGCGTCGTGCTCAGCGGCGCAGGTCGTACGGCCTCCCGGCGCGTTCCCGGCCCCGGCGCAGTTCGGTGCGCAGCAGCCGGCCGACCGGCTCGACCAGACGCCGGGCCAGTTCGTCCAGGTCGGCGGGCGCGGCACTCTCGGGGTGCTCGGCGGTCTCGCGGGGCGCCGGGGAGCCCCCCTTGGACGGCGAGGCGGTCGGCGGGGCCGCCTGCACCGTGGTCGGCCTGCGTGCCGGGACGGCGGTCAGCGGGATCCCGGCCAGCCCCGCCTGCTCTGCCACCCGTTGCAGCACCTGGGCGGTGCCGGGCGGGGCCTGGGCGGGCCGCGGCGCGGACGCGCCGGACCGGGGGGTGACCGGCGAGGACGCTGCGGGCGGCTGCGACCAGGACTGCGGCTGGGGTTGCCGGGGCTGCGCCGGTGGCTGGGACGAGGGCGCGGACCCGGCGGGCAGCCGCTGGAGCGACCGGGCCGCCGGGGGTGCGGGCCGAACCACCGGCACGGACCGGGCCTCCGAACCCGGCCCGGGCACCGGCGGGGCGGACAGCGGGGACCCGGCGGACCGAGCAGGCTCGGGCGGCGCGGAGGGGACGACGGGCGCGGCTCGCCCGGGGCCCCCGGGAGGCGGCGCGGCGGGCAGCCGCTGGAGCGACCGGGCCACCGGGGTGGCGGGCCGCACCACGGGCGCGGACGGTGCGGCAGGGCGGGCGCCGTGGCCGGGGTTCCCCGCGAACACCCCGGCGGCCGGAAGACCTCGGGGTTCCGAGCGCCCGGCGCTCGCAGTCACGGCGCTCGCGTTACCGATGCCCGCGTTCCCGACGCTCGTGTTCCCGGCGTTGGCGTTCCCGGCGTTGGCGTTCTGGGCGTTGGCGTTCTGGGCGTTCCTCGCCGCGCGGGCGCGAGCCGTCCGGGCCGGACGGGCACGCGGTGGATCCGCAGGCGCAACCGCGGTCGGGGCGGCCCCGAACGGCACCGGGCTCCCCTCCCCGGACGGCTGCCCGTCCGCCGCACGACCGTCCCCGCGCACCGGCGAACGCCGGGAGCGCGAGCGTTGCACGGCCGCCACGACCCCGCGCAGCACTCCCGTACCGGATGAAACACCTGTGCCGGACGAGACTCCCGTGCCGGACGAACGGCCGGGCGCCGCCACGGTACCCGGCGCGCCGGACGGCGCCGGGCCGCTCTCCCCCGGCGCCCACGACCGGCGCGCCGCTGCCCGCTGCGGGACGGCCGCGCCCCCGCGTCGCCCGCCGGCTCCGGGCGACGAGACCGGCCCGGAGGCCGGTGCGTCGGCCGTGGGGCGCGCGAGCGAATTGGGCCAGACTGCCGGGACCACGGGCGGGGCGGCTGCCGCGCGAGGGGCCGTCGAGGCGGCGGCGCTGCCCGCGAAGGGCGCCGGCGGGGTGCCGAGAGCGACCGTCATCGGGCGCTCACCGATCAACCCACGCCTCGGAGCGGCGCGTCGGACGGCTCGCTGCACGCCCAGGCCGCCGCCCGCCGGACGTACGAGCACCGTCGGCGGAACCACCGGCCCGCTGCTGCTCCCGCTCCCGCTTCCACTCCCGCTCTGACGCGAAGTGCCGACACCGGGCCCGGCCACGGGTGCGAGCGACTGGGACGCGGCAGTGGCCGCCGGGCGCCCAGGCACCGACCTGCCGGGGCCTCGCTCAGCCGTCACACCGGAAGCTGTTCCTGAACCACCGTCAGTTGCGGTGAGGGGCAGAGGGGTTGAATCTGACGCGCGGTCGGCTGCCCGCTGTACGGGTAGCCCTCCACGGGCCTGCTCCGCCGCACTCCCGGTGCTTCGGCCCGCACCGCCCTCCGAGATCGGCCCGGTGATCCGCCGCACCGGTCGGCGCCCGCCGAGCAGCGGAGCGGTACGGCCGGGCGCTGCCGCCGTCGGAGGCAGCGCGTCGAGGGGCGCACCCAGTCCGGTGCGCGTGCGGGCGGGCGCCGGGTCGGGCTGTACCCGTGCGGGAACTGCGGGAAGTGAGGAGGGAGCCGACGAGGACGCCGCGCGCTGAACGGGCGGGCCGCTGACGGGCCCCCGCCCGGAGCGGGACGGCGCCGGAGCGCTCCGCCCAGCGGCCGGCTCGCGCACCCCGCCCTCGGTCTGCCGGGTGTCAGGGGTGACGCCTGCGTCGGCGCGAACGACGGGCATGGCCGGCGCCGCCGAGGCGGGCTCACCGGCCCGGGGCCCGGCCGGAGCCACCGGCGCGGCGCTCGCGGGCAGCGCGCTCAAGGGCGCGCCGAGGACCGGACGGGTGGCGGGTGCCGCAGCGCCCGGCGCGGTCGCACGCTGGACGACCGCGCCGGCGGGCGCACCCGCACCGCCCGGCGCGGACGCCGACCGCACCACGGCCTCGCCGCTCGCGGACGGCCGCACGGCGTCCACCGGGTTCTCCACCGCCCCTGCGGGCTGAGCCGACGCCACGCCGCCCCGCACCGCAACGGCCGGGACGGGGCGCACGGACAGCAGCCGGGGACGCCGGGCCACGGTCAGCGGCGCACCGACGGCACGCGGCCGCACCGGGCGTACGACCGCCGGGCCCGCCGGGTCACTCCGACGTGGCGACTCGGCGCCCGCACCGGGCTTGGACGTACCGGCCTCCGGCGCACCGGAGACTGGCGCACTGGACGACGGCACCGGGCCGGTCCCGGCGCTGCTCGGCACGGCAGCAGCAGTCTTCGCCGCACCGGACGCCGACGCCGGAGGCGTCGCAGCAGAGGACGTCGCCACGCGGGACGTCGGCGCACTGCCGCTCCTCGAGCCGCGGGTCGCAGCGGCACCGGGCTTCGTCGCACTTGACCTCTGCACGACGCCGGTCCCCGCCACGCGCGGCGCCCCGGTGGCAGAAGGCGTCGCCGCACCAGCCGAAGCAGACGCCGAAGCAGACGCCGGACCAGCCGACGAGTCCGCTGACGGACCAGCCGCCGAGCCGGCGCCCGCCGAGCCGCCGCGCCGGTCGGCTCCGGCCGCACGCGCGGCACGCCCCGCACGCGGCCCCGACCGTACGGGCAACCGTCGTACCGGGAGGGCCCGTTGGACCGGCCGCGCCTGCCGCCGCTGCCCTGCTCCCCCCGACTCCCCTCCCGCTTCGAGCTGTTCCGGCTCCGCCGGCACCGCTCCCCCGGCTGCCGCCGGCAGGACGAGTGCCTCCCCGCCCCCGACCGCGACGGACGGAGCACCGGGCGAAACCACCGCCCGCAGGATCCCCACCGGGGCGGTCGGCAGCACGGCATGGCCGAGCGGTCCGCTCAGCGAAGGGTTCTGCCAGGAGGCGAGCCGGGAGCGGAACGCCAGGCCGTCGCTGACCCCGTGTGCCGCCCCGCCGCCCAGGGTGGGGACCAGCGGCGCCACCGCGCGCCAGCCCCCGTCCCCGGCCGCCGGCCGAGGCCGCGCCGCAGCTCCGGCACCTGCCGTCCCGCCCCCGGTCTCCACAGCGCCGGAAACGGCACCGGAAACGGCACCCGGGACGGCACCGGAACCGGTGCCGGACTCGGCCCCGCCGCGTCGCCGCGCGATCCAGTCCCGCAGCCCCACCCGGCTCACCCACCCTCACTGACACGGGAGTTGATCCGCGCGATCTCGCGCACCCACTGCCCGCGTTCGCGGTGGGTCAGGTCGAGGAGGTCCTCGCGCGGCCAGTGGAAGTGGTAGGCGATGTACGCGATCTCCTCGTACAACCGAGCAGGCGCGTACGTCACGATTCCCCCAGGCGCCCACCGGCGAGGTCGACCTCGAAGGCGCCGTCGCAGTGCGGGCAGGTCACCGCGGCGCGCGTGTGGCCTTCGCTGTTGATCCGCTGGTAGAGGTCCTGGAGGAAGGCGACGTCGGTGGCGTACATCCGCTCGACGATGCCGGCGTGCACGTCGGTGAGGTCGCCCAGCCTGGTGATCACGTGGCTGAGCAGCACCACGCTGAGGTAGGCCGGGTTCTCCTTGACCCGCAGGTCGATCTGCGGCATCAGTTCATCACGGGCGGTGGCCAGCCGCATGGCGCCGTGGCGGTGCACGGTGCCCTCGTCGTCGACGTAGCCGAGCGGCAGCTCGAACTCGAACTCGCTGTGCGGCGACTGCCGTCGGGGCGGCCCGGCCGGCCCCGGCTGTCCCGGGGCCTGCTGCTGCGGCGCGGTGCCCTGCGGGGCCGGGGCCGGGGCCCCTTCCAGCAGTTCGTCAAGGCCGATCTTCCGCCTCACTCGACGCTGATCTCCTCGAACACGATGGTCACGGTCTCGGTCGCGGCACTGGATTCGCCGGCGCTGAGCGTGGGGCCCTCCCAGCGGCTGGCCCAGGCGTTGGTGAGCTGGATGCGGCGCAGGGTGGCACCGGTGGTGTCCTTGACCTCGATGGTGAGGTTCTGCCGCGCGGTGTTGATCGCCCCGTTGTTGAGGGTCTCCTTGATCCAGTCCGTGAAGGCGCCGCTCTTGTCCAGGCCGCGGGTGATGGTCACCTCGCCGGGGAGCCGGGCGCCGGGCTGCTTGCGGACGATCAGTTTGCCCTCTTGGGTCACCTGCTTGTACTCGACGACGTCCTGCTCGACCGTCAGGTTGCTGATCTCCTTGACGGACTCGACGTTGTAGCCGCCGAGTTGGACGCCGAATATGTGTGTGGAGAGCGGATCGCCTTCAGCCATGGCGTGCTGTCACCTTCCGTGCGATGGGGGCCGACCGTACGACGATCACTCGTTGACGAGGCTCGTGCTGTCGGAGAACTGGGCCAGTCGGAACACCACGAACTCGGCCGGCTTCACCGGCGAGACCCCGATCTCGCAGATCACCTGGCCGAGGTCGATGGACTCCGGCGGGTTGTTGTCGCGGTCGCACTTGACGTAGAAGGCCTCGGCCGCGGTCTGGCCGAACAGCGCCCCGCGCCGCCACTCCTCGGTGAGGAAGGCGGTGATGTTCCGGCGGATGCTGGACCACAGCCGGTCGTCGTTGGGCTCGAAGACGACCCACTGGGTCCCCAGGAGGATGGACTCCTCCAGGTAGTTGAAGAGCCGGCGCACGTTGAGGTAGCGCCAGGCCGGGTCGGAGGAGAGGGTGCGGGCGCCCCAGATCCGGATGCCGCGGCCGGGGAACGCCCGGACGCAGTTGACGCCGATCGGGTTCAGCAGGTCCTGCTCGCCCTTGCTGAGCCGCAGTTCCAGGTCCACGGCGCCGCGGATGACCTCGTTGGCCGGCGCCTTGTGGACGCCGCGCTCGGCGTCGCTGCGCGCCCACACTCCGGCGGCGTGCCCGCTCGGCGGGACCAGCACGTTGCGGCCGGTGGCCGGGTCGAAGACCTTGACCCACGGGTAGTACAGGGCGGCGTAGCGGGAGTCGTAGCCCGCCTCGTCCTGTCGCCAGGTGCGCATCCGCTGGGCGTTGAGGCCGGGCGGCGGGTCCAGGACGGCGATCCGGTCGCCCATCTGCTCGCAGTGCGAGATCACCGCGAGCTGGACGGTCCGCAGGCCCTCGTCGTCGAGGTCGCCGCGCTGGTAGGCGCTCATCAGGTCGGGTACGGCGACCATGGTGATCTCGTCGATCGCCTCCAGGCCCGCGAAGCCGGTGCGGGCGGCGGCGTCGCCGACGTACTCGGCGGGGTCGAGCCGGGCCGCGGGGGCCGGCACCGGGCCGGTCGCCGGCGCGGCTGCGGCGGCGAGGGCGTGGGTGCGGCGCTCGGGGCGGCTGGGCGCGGTGCCGGGCTGTTCGGTGACCGCGACGAGCTTGGACTCGCGCAGCTGGGTGACGACGTAGCCCTTGGTGTTCTTCCGGGTGGAGACGTCGTAGCTCTCCACGACCTCGGCACCGCGGCGGACCAGCAGCCGGAAGCGGTCGTCGGGGACGTTCTCGCCCTCGGCGTCGGCGATCTCGACGGACACGTCGCCGCCCGCGCCGGGCAGGGCGGAGATCAGGAAGCCCGAGACCTCGGCCGGCGGGGCCGCGGTGACGGCGGCGGGAGTGGGCGCGCCGCCGGGGGCCTGCCGGGCCGGGTCGCCGATCCGCACGACGTAGGCGGAGCCGCCGCCGTTGGCGAAGAAGCCGTAGACCGCGTGCGCGAGGTAGGTGCCCTCGATGAAACCGCCGAACCGCTGGACGTACTGGTCCCAGTTGGTGACCAGCGTGGGCTCGTGGAAGGGTCCGGATCCGGCGAAGCCGACGAAGGCGGCCACGGCCGTGCCGACGCCCTCGATCGGCCGGGCACCGGACTGGACCTCCTCCACGTACACGCCCGGGGTCAGGTACGACGGCATTCGCGCTCCTTCGGATGACCGGTCATTCGCCTGGTTCTCCCCCGAGTCTGCGGCCGGGTCACCGCCCGGGGACATGTCCCCAGGTCCCGCGCCGGGGGCAGCACCGGCTGCCCCCGGCGGCTACTCCCAGGCGCCCCGAACGGCCCGTCCGTCCCCGCGTCCCCGCCGACGGCCGCCCGGTCAGCCGTGCCCGATGTCCCCGAGGACACCCAGCCACGGCCCGAACTCGCTCTCCAGCACCAGCCGCCCCAGCTTGCGGTACTCGCCGA
The DNA here is from genome assembly GCF_042724935.1 of Kitasatospora sp. NPDC127060. Classification (NCBI taxonomy): domain Bacteria; kingdom Bacillati; phylum Actinomycetota; class Actinomycetes; order Kitasatosporales; family Streptomycetaceae; genus Kitasatospora; species Kitasatospora sp. NPDC127060. Next base: position 9,215 of record NZ_JBHXEG010000078.1, on the reverse strand, counting down.
CCACGGCCGCGACCAACTGGGCCATGCCCAGCGGGGTTCCCGTCCCGGCGGCCAGGTAGGCCGCGGAGACGGCGCAGGCCCGGATGGAGCCGCCGGTCAGCTCGAAGTGCCGGGCGCAGAAGTCCAGGTCGAGGTCGTCGCCGCGGGGCAGCCGCGGGCCGAGCGAGCGGTCCCACAGCAGGCGGCGCTGCGCCTGGTCGGGCAGCGGGAAGTCGGCGATGACGTCCAGCCGCCGGGTGAACGCCTCGTCCAGGTTGGCGCGCAGGTTGGTGGTGAGCAGCGCGATGCCCGCGAAGGACTCCATCCGCTGGAGCAGGTAGGCGGTCTCCACGTTGGCGTGGCGGTCGTGGGCGTCCTTGACCTGCGAGCGCTTCCCGAACAGCGCGTCCGCCTCGTCGAACAGCAGGACGCCGTTGACCTGCGCGGCCTCGGTGAAGATCCGCTCCAGGTTCTTCTCGGTCTCGCCGATGTACTTGTCGACCACGGTGGAGAGGTCCACCACGTACAGCTCCATGCCGAGTTCGGCGGCGACCACCTCGGCCGACATGGTCTTGCCGGTGCCCGACTCGCCGGCGAACAGGGCGATCACCCCGTTGCCCCGGCCGCCGCCCGGGCGCATCCGCCACTGCCCGAGCACCTGGTCGCGGTGCCGGGCGCGCAGCACGAGTTCGCGCAGCCGGGCCGCGGTGGGGGCGGGCAGCACCAGGTCGTCCCAGCCGACCGCGGGCTCGATCCGCCGGGCGAGGCGGGCCAGGCCGGCCGCGTTCTGCGCCCGGACGGCGGACCGGAGGTCCTCGGCGCGGACGGGGCGGCGCTCGGCGGTGGCCGTCCTGGCGGCCACCGCGGCGGCCCGCTCCAGCTTCTCCCGGTCGACCCGGTAGGCGGCCACCGTCTCGGCCAGGCCGTCCGTCAGCTCCTCGGCGAGCGGCGCCCCGGTGGTGGCCAGCGCGCGGGCCCACTGCCCGGCGCGGCCGGCGTCGTCCGGCGGCGGGGCGGTGACGACCACGGGGCTGTCCCGGGTCCAGGCCGGGTCCCACACCTGGGGGCCGTACACGATCAGCGGGACGGCGGCGAGTGCCGCGACCAGCTCGCGCAGCAGCGCCGCCCGTTCGGGGCGTTCGGGTTCCAGCCGGTCCAGCGGGCCGAGCACCACCCCGGCCCCGCCGAGCCGGGCCTCGCGGGCGAGCACCCGGACCAGGCCCGGCGACGGCCGGGCGGCCAGCGCGGCGGCGTCCACGACCAGCGGCGGCCGGCCGTCGGCGGCGAGGGCGGCGACGGCCAGCGGGCCGGCGTGCCCGTCACGGTCGAGCAGGTGGACGGGGCCGGCGCCGGTCGCGGCCGCGCGCAGCCGCCCGACGGTCTCCCCGTCGGCCTCCGTCCCGGGGAGGGCCCGGTGGGCCAGGCCGACCAGGGCGTCGTCCGGTTCGTCGTCGCCGAGCAGGTGGGCGGTCACCCGGTCCGGCACCCGCAGGGTGCGGGAGAGCAGCGGGCGCTCGGGCTCGGCGATCTCCAGCAGGCCGCCGGCGATCAGCGGGGCCCGCCCGGAGAACCGCAGCCGGCCGACGCCGGCACCCGGGAGTCCGCACAGTTCGAGGGCCAGACCGACGGTCGCCCGGCGCCGGGTCAGGTCGTCGTTGAGGTAGCCGTAGAGCTGTTCGAAGCGGGTGTCGAGCTCGGGGGCGAGGGCGACCATCAGGAGGTCGAGGTCGACGGGGAGCAGCCCGAAGGCAGCACCGAGCCGGGCGAGCCGCGAGCCGGGCGGCGGGGCGGGCTCGTCCCGGACGTCCGCACCGCTGCGGCCGGTGGCGGCGGCGGAGGCCAGGATGCGTTCCACCGCCTCCGGGCCGAGGTACTGGCCTCGGTACGGGTCGTCCGGGTCCGGGTCGTCGGCGCGGCGCTCGCGCACGGCGGTACGGACCCGCTGCTCGACCCGGTGCAGCCGCTCCCACAGGTGGTCGGGTTCGCGGCCGGGGTCGGGTTCGCGGGCCGGGTCGAGGCCGGGCGGCGCCCCGTCGAGCACCGTCCCGAGGTCCACGCTCACCGCTTCCCGCCCCTGGTCCGGCGGCCGGGTGGCAGCGTGCGGTCGCGGGGCGCGGCGAAGCCGTCCGCGCCGGGGTCGGTGGCGCCGTGGTAGCGCAGTCGGCGGCCGGGGCCGTCAGGAGGCGGCGCGTCGTCCCCGGTGCGGCCGTCCCCGGCGCCGTCCCCTCTGGTGTCCCCGCTGGCGTCCCTGGCGTGCACGACCAGGCCTTCGGTGACGGGCGGTCCGGCGGGGTCGAGCGCGCCGACGAGCGGGGCGAGCAGCCTGAGGTCGATCGAGGGCCGCAGTTCGCCGCCGAGCGCGGACCAGACGTCGGACACCGACGGCAGGCCGGTGTCGCGCCCGGCGATGTCCATCTCGACGGTCAGGCCGAGCCGGGCGAGCGTGCCGGTGAGCAGCCGGGCGGGCAGCGCGTCGACGGCGGTCAGGCACTGCAGCACCTCGGCGAGCAGCCGGTGTTCGTCCTGCGGGCGGTTGGTCCAGACGGTGACCAGGTAGGCCAGCTCGAACCAGCGCGGCGCGGGCCGGCGGCCGATCACCACGCCCTCGGCGTCGTACTCGGCGACGGCGCCGGCCTGCCGGCGGCCGGTCTCCTCGCGGATGCCGTAGAGGAAGACGCTGACCGTCGGCGCGGTGCGCCGCGCCGCGAGGTCCCGGGTCGGCCCGTCGAACACCACCTCGACCCCGCGCTCCGGCAGCCCCGCCTCGGCGAGCAGCAGCCGCAGCGCCTCATCGACCTCGTGGATCATCGGCGCTCCACCTCCGCCGGCGGGCCGATGGTGCCCTTGACCACCAGGAACGGGGTGGTCACCGGGGAGAACCCGGGGCCGTCGGCCTTGATGGTGCGCGGGCCGGTCTCGTCCTTGGGGAGGATCAGCAGCTGGCCCGCGAAGGTCCCGTCGGCCTTGGGGTAGGTCGGGGCCGCGTCGGCGGTGATGCCGGGCTGCCAGGTGAACCGGACGGGTGCGCCGGGCGGGAAGTCCACGCCGCGCACGGAGGTCACGAAGCCGGGCTTGCCGATCGGCGGCACGGCGACGATGCGGGGCTGGAGGATCCGCAGCGGGGTGCTCGCCCGGTGCGGTCCGGGGGTGGCGTCGGTGCCGGTGGTGGTCAGTTCGGCGGTGATGGTGGTGTCCAGTGCGGCCACCGGCGACAGCACCACCCGGATCACCTGGCTGCGGCCGGGGGTGAGGTCGGCCAGCTCGCAGCTGCCGGCCCGGCAGCCGGGGGGCAGCGGCTCGGTGGGCACCCCGGCGGGCAGGCCGAGGGTGAGCCGCAGGCCGGTGGCGAGGGCCTGTCCGGTGTTGCGCACGGTGTAGCTGACGGTCACGTGGCCGCCGACGTAGCCGGGGGCGGGCTGGGCGCCGACGGTGACCGTGGGGCCGGCCTGCGGCGGTGCGGGTGCCGGCGGCGGGGGCGGCGCGGGGGTGGTCGGATCGGGGGTCGGGGTCGGGCTCGGTGTCGGGGTCGGCGAAGCGGTGGGCGTCGGGGTCGGAGTGGGCGTCGGCGCGGGCTTGTCCAGCACCGGCAGGACCGTCTCGGCGGAGTCGTTCTCCGGGTTCGGGTCGACCACCGCTCCGGTGACGGTCCAGCCGAAGGGCTGGTCACCGGTCCGGGTGCCGATCAGGGTGGCGGTCACCTTCACCTCGGCTCCCGGTGCCAGGGTGCCGAGTTCGCAGCGCAGCGCGTCGGCGTCGCAGGTCCCGACGGGCGTGGTCAGTTTGCCGAGCCGGGCGCCGGCCGGCACCGAGGCGGTGAGGACGGTGCCGGGCGAGGGCGCGGGGCCGTGGTTGGTGACGGTGACGGTGACGTCGGTGCCGCCGTCGACCCGGACGGCCGGGGTGCGGGGCGGCGCGCTCAGCGCCAGGTGGACGGACCGCTGGACGGCCGGTTCCTTCTGCCGTCCGGGCAGTCGCCAGTCCAGCGGGGTGAGCTTGCCGGTCGCGAAGTCGTAGGTGCCCAGCCCCTCCGGGGAGTTGGGCGGCAGGGCGCGGCGCGAGGTGAGGACCAGCCGGGCGCCGTCCGGTGTCCAGGCGACGTCCCGGGGCTGGTACGGGCCGGTTTCGGAGGTGTCGGGCAGCGGCCGGGTGCAGGCGCCCTTGTCATCGGTGTGCCCGGCGGGCAGCAGCACCGTGCAGCCGGTGCCGGCGGGCGTGGTGACCAGCAGGGCGTCCCGGTGGTTGTTCCCGCCGTCGCCGGCCTTGCGGTTGAAGGCGATCCGCCGGCCGTCGGGCGAGAACACCGGGCTGTCGTCGATGACGTTGCAGTTGCCCGGGCAGGCCGTCCGGCTGAGGTCGGTCTGCCGGGTGAGGTCGTCGGCGGCGACCGTCCAGACGTGCAGGTTGCCGGTGTTGCCGTTGACCGCGGCGGTGCGGGAGAAGGCGATCAGCTTGCCGTCGGGGGACCAGAAGGGTTCGCCGTCGGCGGCGCCCGGCTGGTCGGCGGGCGGCTGGACAGTGCCGACGATCGCGCCGGTGGCCACCTCGGCGATCATGATCCGGCCGGGGCGGGCCGGGGTCCGGTCGCTGCCCGGGGTGCTGCGGCTGAACACCATGAGCCTGCCGTCCGGGGAGAGCGAGGGGTCGGTGTCCCGGTCGGTCGGGCCGCGGCCGGCGAGGTTCATCGGCTGCGGGCCGGAGCCGTCGGCGTCGGCCTGCCAGATCCGCTGGATCCGTCCGGCCGGGGAGTCCTCGTAGCGGGTGGCCACGATCCGCCGGCCGTCGGGCGTGTAGGTCTGGCGTTCGTACCAGGGGTCGTAGCCGGGGCGGGGGTGGAAGAGCGGGTCGGCGGCCGGGTCGGGGTTGGTGTTGGTGTCGGCGGCCGGGTCCTCGGTGAGCACGCTGATGCCGAGGTCGCGCGGGTCGGTCCCGTCCTGGCGGACGTCCTGGACGTCGGCGATGTTGGCGGCGGCGGCGCTGGTCTGCTCGACCACCGGGCCGCCCTGGGCCTGGGTGCCGAGCCAGGTCGGCGTGGCGATCAACCGGTTGGTGCGGTAGAGCAGTTGGGGGTCGGTGCAGTCGCAGGTCGGCGCCCGGTAGAGGTTCACCACGGGCGGCTGGTTCGGGTCGGGCTGGGGCGCCGGGGAGGAGCCGAGCTGGTCGGCGCTCAGGAAGAGGACGCCGCTGCCGTCGGCCATCCAGGAGGCGGAGCCGGACCGCCAGGTGGAGCCGGTGCCGGGGAAGAACGCCTTGTCGCCGCCGGTCGGCGAGGTGAGCATCAGGGTCCGGCCCTTGTCGCCCTGGTCCCAGGTGTAGACGATCTGGTTGCGGTGCGCGTCGTCGTTGACCGGGTTCCAGGTCGGGTCGACGGCGTCGCCGCTGGTCACGTTGGTGACCTTCACGGGTGCGCCGCCGGCGAACGGCCGCAGGTAGATCTGGATGTGCCCGGGCTCGCCGGTGCAGGCGTACGCGACCCAGCGGCCGTCGGGCGAGACGGTCGGGTGGGTCTCGTCGGCGGCGCCTTCGGTGATCCGGCGAAGCCCGGTGCCGTCCCGGTTGACCGCCCACAGCACGTGCTGGGTGCCGCCGGCCGCGGTGGGCTCCAGGGCCTCGAAGACGACGCCCTTGCCGTCCGGGGCGAGCGCGGGGTGGGCGGTGTCCATGCCGTTGGTGAGCCGGCGCACCGCGCCGGTCGCGTCGCGCAGGTAGACCTGGGGCAGCGGGCCGTCCCGCAGGCTGGTGAAGACCAGGTCGTCGCCGCGGGCCGACGGGTCCCGGTCGAAGTGGATCGGGCCGGGTCCGAACAGCGGGGTGCTGGACGCCGCTCCGGTCACCCGGCCGAGGCCGCGGTGGTTGGTGCCGGCGTAGAGCACCCGCCCGGCGGCCGGGTCCTCGGCGGTGGCGGCCGGGGCGGTTCGGCCGGCCGGCCCGGCGGGCGCGGAGCCCAGGGTCAGCATGGCGACGGCCAGCGCGAGCAGCACCGCGACGGCGGCCCGGGCCGGCCGCCGAACGGAGCGGGGATTGGCGGGGGCGCCGGTCACGCTCGACCTCACAGGGTGGCAGGGGCGGTCTCCCCCGCAGTCTCACCGGCCCGGGCGCCCGGGTACAGGGCCCGGGTGCCCGAGCCGGGGGTAACGAGCGGTGTCCGCAAAGGGCAGGCCGCCACGGTCGCGGGCGTTGGGGACGGCCGTCCGCGCCGTGGCTCGCCGTCCGTTCCGGGACGGCGGTGCCTCCTGCCCCTCCGGCCGGATCCTCGGGGACGCTCCGCCCCCTCCGGCCGGCCTCCTCAGATCAGCCCGCGCCGCATCGCGTACCCCACGGCGTGCGCCCGGTTGCGCAACCCGAGCCTCGTGATGATCTCGTGCAGCACGTTCTTGACGGTGCGTTCCGAGTAGGAGGTCTTGGCCGCGATCTCACTGGTGTCGAAGCCCTCGGCGACCAGCCGGAGCATCTCCGCCTCCCGGGCCGTCAGGGTCGACAGCGTCAGGCCCTTGCCGTCCAGCATGGTGCGCTGGAGCGTCCCGATCCGGTCGAGCAGCTCACCGAGCAGGTCGCCGGGCATCACGCCCTCGCCGTTGGCCAGCGCGGTGACGAGGTGCACCAGCCGGTCCTGGTCCGCCTCCGAGCGGCGCAGCACGGCGGCGACCCCGTGCTCGACGATCGCCTGCAGCCCGCCGGCCTCGAACTGGCCGACCACCAGGCCGATCCGGCCGGAGGTGGCGAGCCGCAGCCGGCGCAGGTGGTCGACGACCGCCTCGGTCAGGGCGTCCACCACCAGCAGGGAGACCTCGGCCCGGCCCGCGTCGGCCTCACTGAGCAGTTCCACCTCGGGCCGCTGGCGCAGCTGTTGGACCACTCCGGTCTGCAGGATGAGGTCCTCGGCGTACACCGCCACGGGTATCTGGGCGGGCCGGCCGCGCCCTTGGACCGGTATGCGTGCCCCGGCCGGCCGGACGCTGCCGGACGGCTGGGCCGTCGGCGTGCGCCGGATGGTGACGGCTTCCCCGCGGGATGCCTCGGTCGACGTCATCGAACTCTCCAATTTCCAGTGGACCTGCGGCGGTGGTGGCCGGGCGCCGCGGAGCGGAGCCGGCCGGGTGCCCGGTCGAGGGTCTGGTTGCTGCGGGGGCCCGGGTCGCGCGGTGTGCCGCGACGACGCCGGGCAGGGTCGGTCGGTCCGCTCGGGCAAGGGGTGTGCCCACGGCTTGCCCGTACGGCCCTCTCCGCGGACGGTCCTCCGGACCTACCGTCGCACCATGACCACATCCGCCGAACTCGGCCTGCCCGCGCTGACGGTGGCGCCCGGTGGCGTGGCCACCACGACCCTGACGGTGCGCAACGACCTCGACATCGTCGAGGCGTACACGCTGGAGGTGGTCGGCGACTGCGCCGCGTGGACGACGGTCGAACCGGCCCGGGTCTCGCTCTTCCCCGGGACGTCCGAGACTGTGACGGTACGCCTCGCCCCACCGCGCTCGCCCGCCGCCCGGGCCGGCGAGTTCCCGCTCGGCATCCGGGTCCTGCCGACCGAGCGCCCCGAGCTGGTGACGGTCCCGGAGACCACGGTCACCGTGACGCCGTTCCAGGAGCTGCAGGCCGCGCTCGCACCCCGCCGCCGTCGTGGCTGGCTGCGCGGCCGCTACCGCGCCTCGGTGCGCAACCAGGGCAACGCCCCCACCACGGTGGTGCTCACCCCCGGACAGGCCGGTGAGGACCTGCGGTTCCGGGCCACTCCGGAGAAGCTGCGGCTTCAGCCCGGGGAGTCCGGTGAGCTGCGGCTCCAGGCGCGGGCCCGCAAGCTGATCTGGTTCGGCAAGCAGGCCTCCTGGCCGTTCGAGGTCACGGTGGGCCCCGAGCAGACCACTGCGGCCAAGGACCCCGACCCCACGGGCAAGGACGGGAAGAACGGCAACGACGGAAAGCGCGGAAAGGACGGAAGGGGCGGCACCGAGGGCAAGGGCACCGGCGGCGGGGACGCCGCAGGTGTGTCGGCCGTCACTCCTGAGGTCGTCCAACGCCCGCTGCTGGAGGGCGAGTTCCTCCAGCTGCCGATCTTCCCCAAGTGGCTGCTCGCCCTGCTGGCGGCACTGATCGCACTGCTGCTGGCCTGGTTCGCCCTGGTCCGCCCGGCGGTGCGCAGCTCCGCCAAGCAGGCCGCCGAGCAGGCCGTCGCCCAGCAGAGCGCCACCCCGGCCCCGAACCCGGCCGCCCCCGGCGGCGCGACCCCGGCCCCCGCGGGCGGGACCCCCGGCGGCCAGACCAAGCCCGGTGCCGGTCAGCCCAGCCCCGGCGGCAACGCCCCCGGTCCAGGAGGTCTGGCCCAGCCGGGCACCGGCCAGCAGAGCTCCGCCACGATCGACGTGCAGACGCCGAACGGCGGCGCCGCGACCGGCAGTTACCAGGTGCCGCACGGCAAGGTGTTCGACATGACCGACCTCGTGATCGCCAACTTCCAGGGCGACCAGGGTGTGGTGACCATCATGGCCGGCAAGCAGACGCTCATGACGATCGCACTGGAGACCTTCCGCAACCAGGACTACCACTGGGTGACTCCCATCCAGGTCCCCGCGGACCAGGCTGTGACGGCCAACGTGACCTGCGAGTCCCCGGGCACTCCGGCCTCGGGCAAGCAGGCGGCCACGTGCCACGAACTCCTCAACATCAGCGGAACGCTGAGCGACATCCGGCAGGGGCACTGACCCGGTTGCCCGGGCGGGCTTCCCCGCCCGGGCAACCGGACCGGAAAGGTGCACCCGACCCCCCAACGGTGTCAATGGGCCCCTTCCGCCGAAATCGCCCCGTTCGTCTCCGCGATCTTGCTCTTCCGCAATCTCCCCTTACGCCCCGTGACCATGTCAAACCCGTGATGGTCACCACCCTCGGTTCGCACACTGACCGACAACCCGTTCGAACCCCACCAATACGGGCCACGTGCCCTTCCGGGGAACCCGGACCGACACTCCGGGGGCAACCGGTCCGTCCCCTACGGACCGTCGGTTCTGCCCCCTGCGCGAGGCTGACGCCTCCTCAGTACAACATTGATTCCGCACCGCCCCGGCGTCCCTGGCGCCCCCGAAGCCGTATACGCACCGAATCGTCACAAGGGAGCAGGGCCCCTCACCGAGCCTTCCCACGAACCGGGCCGGCGGTCCGACCGGGTCGGCGCCCCCGCGACGGAGGACCGGCCACGGGCCTGGAACGACGAACGACGTGAGCACCGCCCTCGGGCGGTGCTCACG
>NZ_JBHXEG010000077.1:0-46489 GCF_042724935.1 Kitasatospora sp. NPDC127060 | reverse complement strand
GTGTGTCCGTCGGGGCTGAACGCCACCGACGCCACCGCACCGGTGTGGCCGGTCAGGGTGGTGCGGGTCTGGCCGGTGGCCGCGTCCCACAGCCGTGCGGTCCCATCGGCGCTGCCGGTGGCGACGGTGTGCCCGTCGGGACTGAACGCCACCGAGAGCACCTTGTCGGTGTGGCCGGTCAGGCGTCGTTTCAGCGGTTGGGCTGCCGCGTTTTCCAGGCTTTCGAGGGCTTCGGGAGTGTGGCTGATGCGGTAGGCCTGGACGGCCAGGAGCGAGGAGAGGTCAGGAGTAATGGCGTTGATGAATTTGGATTGGAGCGCGAGTTGCCGAGACAGGCCGGCTTGCCGTTCGGCGACGGCTGACCGCCATTGCCACACGGTTGCTGCCGCTGCGATGAGGACGAGGGCGAGGACGGTCGCCAGAATCGTGTTCAGGCGTCGGCTCCGCCGGACGGCAGCCTGTTGGCGTTTTCTGCTGGCGTTCACGTAGGCGGCGATATCGCCTGGCAGGTGGCGTTGCTGTGACCATTCGAGGCCTTCCGCGAGGGTCGTTCCTGCGAGCAGGTCTCCGGGGTCGGCCGTTTCGGCCCAGCGGGCGCGGCGTTCGCGGGCGTGGTCGAGCCACTCGTGGAAGCGGTGGTCCTGGCGGACCCACTCGCGCAGTGTGCCCCACTCGCGGATGAGCGCGTCGTGGATCAGCTCGGCCATCGGCTTCCCGGCGGGGCCGTCGGGACGTTCGGCGCTTTGGGGGGTGTGGGTGGTGATGATGCGGTGGCGGGTGAGGGAGGCGAGGACATCGTCGAACGCGTGGTCGCTGTCGGGTGCGGCGTCGGGGTCGGTCGCCAGGTCGCGGAGCTCGTGCAGGGGTACCTGTTCGCGGACGGCGGGGATGTGGTGGGCGGGGTCGCCCGGGCGGACCAGGGCGGTCAGGATCCGCTGTGCGATGGGCCGTTGCTCGGGGGTGAGCTGGTTGAGAGCGGTCTCGCACCAGGTGGTGATGCTGCCGGTGACTCCGCCGATGCGCTGGTAGGCGTCATGGGTGAGGTATCCCTCGTGGCGTCTTTGCCAGAGCTGGGTGAGCGTCAACTCGACCAGGGGCAGGACGGTGACTGCTGCCTGGCGGGTGCCGGCTCCTTCGGGGGTGGTGGCCAGCACGTCGGCGATGACGTGGTCGGGCAGGCCGGGTTCGAAGTGGGCCCCAGCGTCGCGGGCGGGCAAGGTGACGATGTCGTGCAGGTCGTGCGGGCTCAAGCCGGCCGGTACGTCGAGCAGTCCGGGCTTCGCGGTCCTCAGCAGCTCGGGTGCCAGGGCAGCCAGCCGGGGGTAGAAGTCATCTCGCATGATCAGGATCACGCTGAGCCGCCCCTCCGTGGCGATCGCCGCGGTGATCTCCTCCGTGACGGCCAGGCGGCCGTCCCGGCCCTCGCCGGGCTGGGCGAGCAGTTCCTCGAACTGATCGATGACCAGCAGAAGGCGCTCGCACGACGGTCGGGCTTCGAGTGCCCGTGCGACGGCTGCGGCGAGCCCTGTGCCGCCCGCCCCGGGCAGTCCGGCACGTTCGAGTTCGGCCGGTAGGTCCTTCCTCGGCCGTGCGACCACGGGCAGCCAGCGGTCGCTGCCGGGCACTTCGCCCTTGGCCAGCGCAGGCAGCACCCCTGCCTGGATCAACGACGACTTGCCGGAGCCGGACGGACCGAGGAGCAGGACCAGCCGCCGCTGACCCGCCAGGCTTGCCAGAACCTGCCGTACCGCGTCCTCCCGGCCCTGGAACCACCGTGCGTCCTCGGCAGTGAACGCCTCCAGTCCCCGGTACGGGCATACCGCCTGCTCGGTCAGCTCGGGCCAGATCCGACGCAGCACCTGCGTCGGGGTGACGTAGGCGATGCCCTGTCCCCGTTCGTGCTCGTCGGGGGCGGTGATCTCGGTCAGCATGCCGATGACCAGACCGGTCACCTCGTCCAGGACCGGAGCGCCGCTGAACCCGGTGGTCAGGTCGTTGGCCTCGGTCAGCTGCAGGTGCACTTCCCTGCCCTCGGTCGCCGGCAACAGGTCACCAGCCACCCCGAAGCCGAAATGCCCACCCGGCGGGGCCTGGGCGGGAAACCCGAAAGAGCGCACCTGGTGGCCCCGGGACCCCTCCGCAGAACCCAACCGCACCGCCCTCGTAGCTGCCGGCGTACCTGTCAGGCGCACGATGGCCACGTCGTCGCCCTCGACGGCCCGCCACGAGTCCTCCAGGACATGCCCTTCCAGCCGAGGCGCACCCTCCGCATGTGGAAAGACCAGCCGCACCGTTGCGCCGGGCCCGCCTCCCGCGGCCTGTACGACATGCGCACAGGAGACCAGGATGCCCTCGGCCACCAGGAAACCGGCCCCGACCACCTCGCCGTCCGGCCCCACGACCTGGGCCACGGCAGCCGGAAGGTCCCGAACGCCCCCACCTTCGACGCCCGCGTCGACCGCGTTCACCGGCTCACCCCGAGCCCTCACCCGGACGGAGGTGGCTGAGGTCGGCCCTCTTCCACATCACCGTCACCTTCAAGTGGCAAGTGGCGCCGGTCTTGGTGATCACGGCTCCGGCCTCGACCGCGAGATCGACGCCGAACTCCACCGTGATCTCGTCCGGCCCCGCCTTGCGCAGCTGCTGGAGCGTGGCTCGCGCCGCTTCGGTGACCGGCGTCAGGGCCCCTTCCAGGCTCACCGGCAGGTCACGGATGGCGTCTCCGACACGACCGGCCTTGACAGGCCCCTCCGCTGCAGCCGGGGCCTCGACCAGGACGGAACCCCCGCCTTCCAGCGGTATCCGGGCTATGTGTGGCATGGGCCCTCCCAAGGCCGGTCATCCAGGGCAGCGCGCCAGTTCTCGGCACACCGGTGTCCCGGCAGTCCTCAGCCGCCCGCACACGACGGCGAGTCGGAACCCGGAGGCGCGAGGGGACACCAATCGCATACGCAGCGTATGCAGGGGTGGAGGGTGAGTGGGGACGTACGATCCGCCGATCGGGGCAGGAGTGGTCGCGGGCGCGGAGTCCGGACCGTCAGGCCTGTACGGTGCCGTCCCGGCCCGGATGGGTGGGTGCCGTCACTCTGTGGTCCGATGCGAGGCGGTCGTCTTCCGCCGGGCCGGAGGTGAAGAACGCGACCATCTGCTCCAGGCCCCTCTCGCCGAGCATCGTGTCCAGATTGGCGACGGAGCCGGCGGCGGACGCCTCGCTGCGCGGGAAGAGGGCCGCCTCGTACGCGGCCACGGCGGCTTCGGTGCCGCCTGGACGGGCGGCGGTGGACATGGCGAGTTGGGCGCTGTCGCACATGGCGAGGTTGGCGCCCTCCCCGGCGAAGGGGGACATCACGTGGGCGGCGTCACCGAGCAGCGTCACGCCCGGGACGCAGTCCCAGCGGTGCCCGACGGGCAGGATCACCTCGGCGGGCCGCGAGGAGAACCGTCGTCACCCGCAACCACTCTCCTTGACCGGGGCGACACCGTCGCCGAATACCGTGTCCTGCCGCCAACTAGCGTGTCCGGTCACATCGATGTCCGCATCGCCGGTGTGAAGAAAGGCGTGAAGAAACAAGCAGGCATGATTGCTTTTTTCCCCGGCCGGTGCCACGCTGCTGCCCGGCGGCCCGCGTGTGGAGTGCCGCCAACCCACCGGCAGGGGAGGCGCATTGGCGCGCGCGAGCTCGGTACTGCGGATCGGCAATGCCTCGGGGTTCTACGGGGACCGCTTCGCGGCGGTGCGGGAGATGCTCACGGGCGGGCCGCTGGACGTGCTCACCGGGGACTACCTCGCCGAGCTGACCATGCTGATCCTGGCCCGGGACCGGCTGAAGGACCCGTCGCTCGGGTACGCCCGGACGTTCCTGCGGCAGATGGAGGAGTGCCTCGGGCTGGCCCGGGAGCGGGGCGTACGGATCGTGGTGAACGCGGGCGGTCTCAACCCGGCCCGACTCGCCGAGCGGCTGAGGGAGTTGGCGCAGCGGCTGGGCGTCCCGACGGCCGTCGCCCACGTCGAGGGGGACGACCTGCTGCCGCGCCGCGCCGAACTCGGCCTTCCCGAACACCTGTTGGCGGCCAATGCCTACCTCGGCGGCTTCGGCATCGCCGCCTGCCTGGCCGAGGGCGCGGACGTGGTGGTCACCGGCCGGGTGACGGACGCCGCGCTGGTGGCCGGCCCGGCGATCGCCCACTTCGGCTGGACCACCGCCGATCTGGACGCCCTGGCCGGGGCGGTGGTGGCCGGGCACGTCCTGGAGTGCGGGGCGCAGGCCACCGGCGGCAACTACGCCTTCTTCCGCGAGCACGACGTGGACCACCCGGGCTTCCCGCTGGCCGAGCTGCACCCCGACGGCTCCAGCGTGATCACCAAGCACCCGGGCACCGGCGGGGCCGTCACCGTCGGCACCGTCACCGCCCAACTCCTCTACGAGACAGGCGGACCGCACTACCTGGGCCCCGATGTGACCGCCCGGCTGGACACCGTCCGGCTCGCCGAGGAGGGCCCGGACCGGGTGCGGATCGACGGGGTGCGCGGCGAGGCCCCGCCACCCACCCTCAAGGTCGGCCTCAACCGCCTCGGCGGCCACCGCAACGAGGTGGTCTTCGTCCTCACCGGCCTGGACATCGAGGCCAAGGCCGCCCTGGTGCAACGCCAGTTCGCCGCCGCCCTGCCGCCCGAGGCCGGCCCGGCCGAGCTGCGCTGGACCCTCGCCCGCACCGACCACCCGGACGCCGGGACCGAGGAGGCCGCGTCCGCCCTGCTCCGGCTGACCGCCCGGGACCGGGATCCGGCCAAGGTCGGCCGCGAACTCGGCAAGGCCGCGGTGGAGTTGGGTCTTGCCGGGTATCCGGGCTTCCATCTCACCGCCCCGCCCGGCCCGGGGGCGCCCTACGGGGTGTTCACCGCGGCGCAGGTGGACGCCAAGCTGGTGGAGCACACCGCGGTGCTGTCGGACGGCCGCCGGATCGCCGTCCCGCCGGCCCCGGTGACCTCCCAACCGGCCGCCGTGTCGGAGGAGTTGCCCGAACCCCTGCCCCCCGGACCGACTCGCCGCGCCCCGCTCGGCCTGGTGCTCGGCGCCCGCAGCGGAGACAAGGGCGGTGACGCCAACCTGGGCCTCTGGGCCCGCACCGAGGACGGCTGGCGCTGGCTGGCGCACACCCTCACCGTCCACCGGCTGCGTGAACTCCTGCCCGAGGCAGCCGAGTTGCCCGTCACCCGGCACCTGCTGCCGAACCTCAAGGCGGTCAACTTCACCCTCACCGGCCTGCTCGGCGAGGGCGTCGCCGCCCAGCACCGCTTCGACCCCCAGGCCAAGGCCCTGGGGGAGTGGCTGCGTTCGCGCCACCTCGACATTCCGGAGGTTCTGTTGTGACCGCCCTGCCCACCCGTGTCGACCCGGCCGGGGCCGAGTACGCGGAGCACCGTGCCGCGATGATCGCCAAGTTGGCGGAGCTGGACGCCGAGCACGCCAAGGCGCTGGCCGGCGGCGGGCCCAAGTACGTGGAGCGCCACCGGAAGCGGGGCAAGCTGCTGGCCCGGGAGCGGATCGAGCTGCTGGTGGACCAGGACTCGCCGTTCCTGGAGCTGTCCCCGCTGGCCGCCTGGGGCAGCGACCACCCGGTGGGCGCCGCGCTGGTGACCGGGATCGGGGTGATCGAGGGCGTGGAGTGCGTCATCACCGCCAACGACCCGACGGTGCGGGGCGGCGCCAGCAATCCGTGGACGCTGCGAAAGGCCCTACGGGCCAACGAGATCGCGCTGCACAACCGGCTCCCGCTGGTCAACCTGGTGGAGTCCGGCGGGGCGGACCTACCCAGCCAGAAGGAGATCTTCATCCCCGGCGGCGCCCTGTTCCGCGACCTCACCCGGCTGTCCGCGGCCGGGATCCCCACGGTGGCCGTGGTGTTCGGCAACTCGACGGCCGGCGGCGCCTACGTGCCGGGCATGTCGGACCACACCGTGCTGGTCAGGGAGCGCGCCAAGGTGTTCCTCGGCGGCCCGCCGCTGGTGAGGATGGCCACTGGCGAGGAGGCCGACGACGAGTCGCTGGGCGGCGCCGAGATGCACGCCCGTACCTCCGGCCTGGCCGACCACTTCGCGGTGGACGAGGCGGACGCGCTGCGGATCGCCCGCCGGATCGTCGCCAGGCTGGACCACCGCAAGGCGGGCCCGGGCCCGGACCGGCTCGCCGAGCCGCCCCGGTACGACGAGGAGGAGCTGCTGGGCATCGTCCCCGGCGACCTCAAGGTGCCCTTCGACCCGCGCGAGGTGATCGCCCGGATCGTCGACGGCTCCGACTTCGACGAGTTCAAGCCGCTCTACGGCACCAGTCTGGCCACCGGCTGGGCCCGGCTGCACGGGTACCCGGTGGGCGTCCTGGCCAACGCCCAGGGCGTGCTGTTCAGCGCGGAGTCCCAGAAGGCCGCCCAGTTCATCCAGTTGGCCAACCAGCGGAACACCCCGCTGCTGTTCCTGCACAACACCACCGGCTACATGGTCGGCCGGGACTACGAGCAGGGCGGCATCATCAAGCACGGCGCGATGATGATCAACGCCGTGGCCAACTCCAGGGTGCCGCACCTGTCGGTGCTGCTGGGCGCCTCCTACGGGGCGGGCCACTACGGGATGTGCGGCCGGGCCTACGAGCCGCGCTTCCTGTTCTCCTGGCCGAGCGCCAAGTCCGCGGTGATGGGCCCGCAGCAGCTCGCCGGGGTGCTGTCGATCGTGGCCCGCCAGTCGGCCGCCGCGAAGGGGCAGCCGTACGACGAGGACGCCGACGCGGCGATCCGGGCGATGGTCGAGCAACAGATCGAGGCGGAGTCGCTGCCGGTCTTCCTGTCCGGCCGGCTGTACGACGACGGCGTGATCGACCCGCGCGACACCCGTACGGTGCTGGGCCTGTGCCTGTCCGCGATCCACAACGCGCCGGTCGAGGGCGCGCGTGGCTACGGCGTCTTCCGGATGTAGGGGAACCCCAGATGATGATCACCAATCTGCTGGTCGCCAACCGCGGCGAGATCGCCCGTCGGGTGTTCCGCACCTGCCGGGAGCTGGGCATCGCGACCACCGCCGTCCACTCCGACCCGGACGCCGGCGCCCCGCACGTGCGGGAGGCCGACGCGGCCGTCCGGCTGCCCGGCGCCGCGCCCGCCGACACCTATCTGCGCGGCGAGCTGATCGTCCGGGCGGCTCTCCGGGCCGGCGCGGACGCCGTCCACCCGGGGTACGGATTCCTGTCCGAGAGCGCCGAGTTCGCGCGTGCCGTGCAGGACGCGGGCCTGGTGTGGGTGGGCCCGCCGCCGGCCGCGATCGCCGCGATGGGCTCCAAGACCGCCGCCAAGCGGCTGATGGCCGAGGCCGGGGTGCCCGTGCTGGCGGCGCTCGCCGAGCCGACCGAGGCGGACCTGCCGGTGCTGGTGAAGGCGGCGGCGGGCGGTGGCGGCCGGGGCATGCGGGTGGTCCGGCGGCTGGCTGACCTCCCGGCCGAGCTGGCGGCCGCCCGGGCCGAGGCCGCCAAGGCCTTCGGCTCCGACGAGGTGTTCTGCGAGCGCTACCTGCCCACCGGCCGGCACGTGGAGGTGCAGCTGCTGGCCGACGCCCACGGCACGGTGTGGGCGGTGGGCGACCGCGACTGCTCGGTGCAGCGGCGGCACCAGAAGGTGATCGAGGAGGCCCCGGCGCCCGGGCTGCCGCCGCGGCTGCGGGCCGAGCTGCACGCGGCGGCGGTGGAGGCGGCCCGGGCGATCGGCTACCGCGGCGCCGGCACCGCGGAGTTCCTGCTCGCCGAGGACGGCCGGTTCTACTTCCTGGAGATGAACACCCGGCTGCAGGTGGAGCACCCGGTCACCGAGGCGGTCACCGGCCTGGACCTGGTCGCGCTCCAACTGGCCGTCGCCGAGGGGGAGAAGCTGCCCTCGGCCGTCCCGCCGCCGGCCACCGGCCACGCGATCGAGGCCCGACTGTACGCGGAGAACCCGGCCAAGGACTGGCAGCCCGCCACCGGCACCCTGCACCGGCTCGAACTGACCTCGGAGCACCAGGAGTTCACCGGTGCCGGGCTGCGGCTGGACTCCGGAGTGGAGTCCGGCAGCGAGATCACCCCGCACTACGACGCGATGCTCGCCAAGGTGATCGTCCGGGCGCCGACCCGCGCCGCGGCGGCCCGCCGGCTGGCCGACGCGCTGGCCCGGGCCCGGATCCACGGCCCCGCCACCAACCGGGAGCTGCTGGTCCGGGCGCTGCGGCACCCGGCCTTCCTGGCCGGGCGGGTGCACACCGGCTTCCTCACCGAGCACGCGGCCGAGCTGACCGCCCCCGACTCCGCCGGCTCGAGCCGGGCCGCCCTGGCCGCCGCCCTCGCCGACGCGGCCGGCCGCGACGGCGCGCTGCCCTCCGGCTGGCGCAACCTGCCCTCCCAGCCCCAGTCCAAGCGCTACCGGGCCGCGGACGGAGCCGAGTTGGAGGTCCGCTACCGCCGTACCAGGGCCGGCCTGGAGGCCGCTGACCACCCGGACGTCGAACTGGTCGAGGCCCGGCCCGGCCAGGTGGTGCTGCGCGAGGGGGAGGTCCGGCGCCGCTACGACGTCGCCCGCTACGGCGAGCAGGTGTACGTGGACGCCCCGACCGGCAGCACCGCGCTCATCGCCCTGCCGCGCTTCCCCGACCCCACCGCCCGGACCGACCCCGGCGCGCTGCTCGCCCCGATGCCCGGGACCGTCCTGCGCACCACCGCGGTCGTCGGCGACACCGTCACGGCGGGCCAACCGCTGCTGGTGCTGGAGGCGATGAAGATGGAGCACCGCGTCACCGCCCCCGCCGACGGCACCCTGGTCGAACTGCGCGTCGCCCCCGGTCAGCAGGTGCGGCTCGGCGCCCTGCTCGCCGTCGTCAAGTCCCCCGAAGAGGCCTGAGCACCCCCGAAGAGGCCTGAGCACCCCCGAGGAAGCCTGAGCACCCCCGGAACGCTCGACGGCACCCTGAGCCGCCCGAGCACGCCCCCGAAATCCGAACAGAGGAAGGACCCGCATGTCGGCCATCGGCAGTCAGCTCCTCGAAACGCCCGAACGCACCGCCCTGCGCAAGGCCGTCGGCGACCTCGGCCGCCGCTACGGCTCCGCCTACTACCTCGCCAAGGCCCGGGCCGGCGAACCCGCCGAGGAGCTGTGGGCGGACGCCGGCAAGGCCGGCTACCTGGGCGTCAACCTGCCCGCCGAGTACGGCGGCGGGGGCGGCGGTATCAGCGACCTCGCCATCGTCCTGGAGGAACTGGGCACCGCCGGCTGCCCGTTGCTGATGCTGATCGTCTCCCCGGCGATCTGCGGCACGGTGATAGCCCGGTACGGCACCGGGGAGCAGAAGCGGCGCTGGCTGCCTGGACTGGCCGACGGCAGCCGCAAGATGGCCTTCGGCATCACCGAGCCGGACGCCGGCAGCAACTCGCACCGGATCTCCACCGTCGCCCGCCGGGACGGCGAGGACTGGCTGCTGACCGGCCGCAAGGTGTTCGTCTCCGGCATCGACCACTCGGACGCGGTGCTGTTCGTCGCCCGCACCGAGGACGCACGGACCGGCAAGCTCAAGCCCTGCCTGTTCGTCGTCCCGCGCGAGACCCCCGGTTTCGAGTACCGGGCGATCCCGATGGAACTGGTCGCCCCCGAGAAGCAGTTCCAGGTCTTCCTGGACGACGTCCGGCTGCCCGCCGACGCCCTGGTCGGGGACGAGAACGCCGGCCTGCTCCAGCTGTTCGCCGGCCTCAACCCGGAGCGCATCCTGACCGCCGCGTTCTCGCTCGGCCTGGCCCGCCAGGCGCTCGGCAAGGCGGTGGAGTACGCCAAGACCCGTACCGTCTGGTCCACCCCGATCGGCGCCCACCAGGGCCTGGCGCACCCGCTGGCCCGGTGCGCGGTGGAGATCGAGCTGGCCCGGCTGATGACCCAGAAGGCCGGGCTGCTCTACGACGCGGGCGAGGACATGGCAGCCGGGGAGGCCGCCAACATGGCCAAGTACGCCGCGGGGGAGGCCGCCGCCCGGACGGTCGACCAGGCGGTGCAGACCCTCGGGGGCAACGGCCTCACCCAGGAGTACGGCCTGGGCGCGCTGCTGGCCGCCACCAGGGTCGGCCGGGTCGCCCCGGTGAGCCGGGAGATGGTGCTGAACTTCGTCGCCCAGCACACCCTGGGCCTGCCCAAGTCCTACTGACCCCCGGGCGGGGCGGGTGGAGCGGGCGGAGGCTTCACCGCACGCCGGTCAGGTGGGCGAACACCACCGTGGTGGCGGGCGCCCGGGAACAACTGTGCCACGCCTGCTCCACCCCGGGTTCGCCACAATGGCCCAGCCACCGCCCTGACTGTCCGTATGCTCCTCAACGCGCCCCGTTCCACCCGTACTCGCCGGTTTAGTTGCTGCGTCAACTTCCCTACTGGAGGCATACCTTGGTGTTCCGTAGCGAGTTCCCGGACGTCCCGGTCATCGACCTGCCGATCCATGACGCGGTGCTGGAGGCCGCCGCCCGGTACGGCGACCGGCCGGCCCTGATCGACGGCATCACCGGCGAGGAGGTCAGCTACGCACGGCTCGCCACCTCCGTCGAGCGGGTCGCGGCCGGACTGGCCGAGGCGGGGGTGCGCAAGGGCGAGGTGGTGGCCCTGTTCAGCCCCAACTCGGTGGTCTACCCGATGGCCTACTACGGCACCAGCCGCACCGGCGCCACCGTGACCACGGTGTCCTCGCTCAGCACGCCCGGCGAACTGGCCGGCCAGCTCGGCGACAGCGCCGCCCGCTGGCTGATCACCGTCTCCCCGTTCCTGCCGACCGCGCTGGCCGCCGCCGAACTGCTCGCCGCCGCCGGCCGCCCGCTGGCCGAGATCATCGTGCTGGACGGCGCCGAGGGCCACCGCTCGCTCGCCGACCTGCTGGCCGCCACCGGCCCCGCCCCCGAGCCCGCCATCGCCCCGGGTGAGGACGTCGCCGTGCTGCCGTACTCCAGCGGCACCACCGGCCTGCCCAAGGGGGTGATGCTCACCCACCGCTCGATCGCCACCAACCTCGCCCAGACCGACGCCCTCTACCGCCCCTCGGTGGGCGAACGGGTGCTCGCCGTGC
This sequence comes from Kitasatospora sp. NPDC127060, assembly GCF_042724935.1. NCBI lineage: Bacteria > Bacillati > Actinomycetota > Actinomycetes > Kitasatosporales > Streptomycetaceae > Kitasatospora > Kitasatospora sp. NPDC127060. Next base: position 35,388 of record NZ_JBHXEG010000077.1, on the reverse strand, counting down.
TGCCCTTCTTCCACATCTACGGCCTGACGGCGCTGCTCAACCAGCCGCTGCGGTGCGGCGCCACCGTGGTCGTGCTGCCACGCTTCGACCTGGAGCAGTTCTGCGGCGCGATCGAGCGGCACCGGGTGCAGGGCCTGGTGGTCGCCCCGCCGATCGTCCTCGCCCTGGCCAAGCACCCGGTCGTGGACCGCTTCGACCTCTCCTCGGTCGACTACCTGCTGTGCGCCGCCGCCCCGCTGGACCAGGACCTCGCCGAGGCCTGCGCCCGCCGGCTCGGCCTGCCCCACCTGCTCCAGGGCTACGGGATGACCGAGCTGTCCCCGGTCACCCACGTGGTCTCGCCGACCGAGCAGGACCCGGTGCCCGGCTCGGTCGGCCGGCTGGTCCCCTCCACCGAACTGCGGGTCGCCGCCCTGGACGGCTCCGGCGACGACCTCGGGCCCGGCGAGCAGGGCGAGCTGCTGATCCGCGGCCCGCAGGTGATGAAGGGCTATTTCGGCCGCCCCTCCGAGACCGCCGCCATGGTCGACGCCGACGGCTGGCTGCACACCGGCGACGTCGGCTACGTCGACGGGCGCGGCTACCTCTTCGTGGTGGACCGGGTCAAGGAGCTGATCAAGTACAAGGGCTACCAGGTCGCCCCCGCCGAACTGGAGGCGGTGCTGCTCGGCCACCCGCAGATCGCCGACGCCGCCGTGATCGGTGTCCGGGACGCCGACGGGACGGAGTGCCCCAAGGCCTTCGTGGTCCGCGCCCCGGGCAGCGGCCTGACCGCGGAGGAGGTCACCGGCTACGTGGCCGGGCACGTCGCCGCCTACAAGAAGGTGCGCGCGGTCGAGTTCGTGGACGCCGTCCCCAAGTCCGCGGCCGGCAAGATCCTCCGCCGCGAACTGCGCGCCCGCGAGGCCGCCCGCACCGGGGCGGCCACCTGAGCGGCGGCCCGGGACCCGGCGGCCGAGGACCGGGGCCGGTCTGTGAGGATCGACCCGCCGCGCCCCGACCGGGACGGACCCCATCGACACAGGAACCGCCACCCGCCATGACCAGCCACCCCGCCGTCCGCACCCCCCAGCAGGACCGCAGCCGCGCGACCCGGGCCCGGTTGCTCGCGGCCGCCGTGGACTGCCTGGCCGAGCTCGGCTGGCAGGGCTCCACCGTCACCGTGGTCGCCGAACGGGCCGGCGTCTCCCGGGGCGCCGCCCAGCACCACTTCCCGACCCGCGAGGACCTCTTCACCGCGGCCGTCGAGCACGTCACCGCCGAGCGGCTGGCAGCCGTCCGCGCCCACGCGGACGACCTGCCGGCCGCCGGCCCCGACCGCACCCGCGCCGTGGTCGACATGATCGTCCGCCTCTACACCGGCCCGCTGTTCCGCGCCGCCCTCCACCTGTGGACCGCGGCCGCCACCGAGGACGGGCTGCGCGAGCGGATCGTCGCCCTGGAGGGCCACGTCGGCCGGGAGGCCCACCGGGCCGCCGTGGAGTTCCTGGACGCCGACGAGACCCGCCCGGGCGTGCGCGAATCGGTGCAGGCCACCCTCGACCTCGCCCGCGGCCTCGGCCTGGCCAACCTGCTCACCGACGACAGCCCTCGACGTTCCGGAGTGATCCGGCAGTGGGCGGGCGTTCTGGAGAGTACGCTGCGGCCGGTACGCCCATGACGCCCGTACAACCGAGCGACCGGACGCCCCCTGACCAAGGGGTCGCCGGGCGGCCGATGTCCGTGCAGTCTGGAGAAGAAACCCGGCCGGCACCGACCGCGAGGCCGTCCGGCCGGGCACGAGCCGAACCGGGGTGCTGCCTGAATGCACGGACACGAGTGGGACGCGACCGACGCCGGCCACGCGCCGGACAGTGACCCCGCACGCCCCGAGGGCCACCGACTCGTCCCGCTCGCCACGGTCCTGGTCCAGGCCGACGGTCTGATCCTGCACTGGAGCGAGGACGCCGAGGTGCTGCTCGGCTACACCGCGGCGGAGGCCCTCGGCAGCTACGCCGCCCAGCTGCTCACCGACGAGAGCGACCGCGCCGCCGTGCTCGCGATCTTCCAGCGGATCCTGTCCGGTGCCGACACCTCCTTCGTCTTCCCGGTCCGCCACCGCGACGGCCACAAGGTCGAGCTGGAGTTCCGCACCTACCCGATCGCCGGCCCGGCCGGGACCCTGCTGCTGCTCGCCACCGCCTCGGACACCCGGGCCGTCCACGCCATCGAGGCCGACCTCGCCGTGCTGGACGGCATCTTCGGCCGCTCCCCGATCGGCATGGCCGTGTACGACACCGAGCTGCGCTACGTCCGGCTCAACGAGGCCCTCGCCCGGATGAACGGCGTCCCGGTCGCCGCCCACCTCGGCCGACGGATATCCGCCGTCCTGCCCGGCCTCAACGGCGCCGAGATCGAACAGATCATGAGGCAGGTCCTCAAGACCGGCAAGCCCGTGGTGGACGCCCGCTCGCACGGCCGCGTCCCGGGCGACCCCAAGCGGGACCACGCCTGGTCCGCCTCCTACTTCCGGCTGGAGGACTCCACCGGCCGGGTCTTCGGCGTCTGCTCCTCGATCATCGACGTCACCGAACGCTTCCAGGCCGAGGCCCGGGCCGCCCGCGCCCAGGAGCGCCTGGCCACCATCGCCGAGGCCACCGCCAGGATCGGCACCACCCTCGACCTCCAGCGCACCGCAGAGGAACTGATCGAGGCGGTCGTCCCCCGGTTCGCCGACTTCGCCACCGTCGACCTGCTGGAGCCGGTGCTGCGCGGCGCCGAGCCCACTCCGATCCCCTCCGACCGGACGGTCACCCTGCGCGCCGTCGCCGTCGGGGAGAACTACGAGAGCGGCCTGGCCCACGCCGTCGACGTGGTCGGCGAGACCTCCGAGTACGCCCCCGACCGCAGCTACACCCAGTGCCTGCGCAGCGGCCGCCCGCTGCTGCGCGCCCACGTGGACGAGGAGGTGCTGCGCGGCCTGGTCTCCAGCGAGGACCGGGTCGCGCCCGGGATCGCGGCCGGCATCCACTCGTACCTGATGGTGCCGATCACCGCCCGGGGCATGGTGCTCGGCGGCTCCGAGTTCATCCGGATGCGCAACCCCGAGCCCTTCAACGACGCCGACGTCGCGCTCGCCGAGGAGCTCGTCGCCCGCACCGCCCTCGCCCTCGACAATGCCCGGCTCTACCGCCGGGAGCGGGAGACCGCCCTCACCCTCCAGCGCAGCCTGCTGCCGCAGGAGATCCACCGCACCCTCGGCCTGGAGATCGCCTACCGCTACCTGCCCAGCAGCGTGGTCAGCGAGGTCGGCGGCGACTGGTTCGACGTGGTGCCGCTGTCCTGCGGGCGGGTCGCCCTGGTGGTCGGCGACGTGATGGGCCACGGCATCCGGGCCGCCGCCACCATGGGCCAGCTGCGCACCGTCGCCCGCACCCTCGCCACCCTCGACATGCCGCCCGAGCAGGTGCTCACCCGGCTGGACGAGACCGCCTCGGGGATCGGCGAGGGCCAGTTCGCCACCTGCATCTGCGCCGTCTACGACCCGCTGGAGCGCACCCTCCAGGTCGCCTCGGCCGGGCACCTGCCGCCGGTCTGGGTCGGCACCGACGGCGCCGCCCGCAGGATCGAGGTGCCGCCCGGCGTTCCGCTGGGCGTCGGCGGGGTCGCCTTCGAGTCCATCGGCTTCACCCTGCCGGAGGGCGCCATGCTCGCCCTCTACACCGACGGCCTGGTCGAGCGGCGCGGCCAGGACCTCGACCACGGCATCGACCTGCTCGCCCGCACCCTGGCCGGGCCGGGCCGGACGCTGGAGGAGAGCTGCGACGCGGTGATCGGCGCGCTGGTCACCGACGGCACCGAGGACGACATCGCGATGATCATGGCCCGGGCGCTGCCGGTGCCCGCCGACCGGATCGCCACCCTGCCGCTCACCGGCGGCGGCAAGCTCCCCGGCCGGGCCCGCCGCTTCACCCGTGCCACCCTGGAGGCCTGGGGCCTGAACGCGCTCTCCGACTACGCCGAACTGCTGGTCAGCGAGCTGGTCACGAACGCCCTGCTGCACGCCGAGGCACCGCGCCGGCTGCGACTGTTCCGCGACCGGGTGCTGACCCTCGAGGTCTCCGACGCGGGCGGCCAGACGCCGCAGCTGCGCCCCTTCGCCGAACAGGACGAGGGCGGGCGCGGGATGTTCCTGGTCAGCGAGCTGGCCCAGCGCTGGGGCAGCCGGCTGACCAGGGACGGCAAGGTGGTCTGGGCCGAGCTGGAACTGCCCTTCGGGGTCTCGTAGCGCTTTCCGTCCGTGCGAGAACGGCCGTTCCCGGATCGGGGAACGACCGTTCTCACCTTCCTGCGTCCTTCCGCGCGCACCTGGTCCTCACACGTGCACCTGCGGCCGCTCCGGCTCGACCGCCGCGACCTGCTCGGCCGCCGTCGTCGGCCCGGACAGCCCGCGCAGCAGCAGCCAGGCCAGCACGCCCGCACCGACCAGCAGCACCCCGGCCAGCAGCCCGGCGCTGTTCATGCCCTGCACGAAGGCGTCCTTGGCGCTCGCCAGCAGCGGCTGCGCCACCTCCGGCGACAGCCCGTGCGCCGTCTCCACGGCCGCGCCCAGCGACTCCCCGGCCCGGGCGGCGACCTCCGGGGAGGCCCCGGCCGGGACGGCCAGCCCGTTGGCGTAGATCGAGCCGACCACCGAGCCGACCAGTGCGATGCCGAGCGCGGTGCCCAGCTCGTACGCCGTCTCGGAGACCGCCGAGGCGGCCCCGGCCTTGTCGGCGGGCGCGGCGGTCAGTACCAGGTCGGCGCCGAGCGTGTAGACCACGCCCTCGGCGGTGCCGGTGATGAGGAAGGAGACGGCCAGCAGCAGATAGGTGGTGTCCTGCTGCAGCCAGCCCAGCGCACCCGCGGCCAGACCCATCGCCAGCAGGCTGACGGTCAGCGCCTTGCGGGCGCCGAAGCGCCGGGCGATCCGGGCGGTGAGCAGCCCGCCGGCCACCGAGCCGGCGAAGGCCGGCAGCTCCGCCAGGCCCGCCTGGAGCGGCTCGTAGCCGCGCACCAGCTGGAGGTACTGGGAGACCACGAAGATCACGCCGGACAGGCCGACCAGGGAGATCAGCGAAGCCGTGACGGCGGCGGTGAACCGCCGGTCGCGGAACAGCCGGACGTCCAGCAGCGGGGTCTCCAGCCGCAGCTGGCGGCGGACGAACAGGGTGAGCGCGGCCGCACCCAGCAGGAAGGTGACCGGGACGTCCCAACGGGCCACGCCGTGGGCGGCGGCCTCCTTGATCGCGTAGACCGCGCCGATCACCCCGGCCATCGACAGCACCACGCTCAGCACGTCCCAGCGGCCCGGCTTCGGGTCCTTGGACTCCGGCAGCAGCCAGGCACCGGACACCAGCAGCAGGAGCAGCACCGGGATGTTCAGCAGGAACACCGAACCCCACCAGAAGTGCTCCAGCAGCAGCCCGCCCACCACCGGCCCGAGCGCGGCGCCGGCGGTGGCGGCCGCGCCCCAGATGCCGATCGCGGTGGCCCGCTCCCGGTCGTCCGGGAACAGGCTGCGGATCAGCGAGAGGGTGGAGGGCATGATCGTCGCCCCGGCGACGCCGAGCAGTGCCCGGGCCAGGATCAGCCAGCCCGGCCCCGGCGCGTACGCGGCCAGCAGCGAGGCGGCGCCGAACGCGGCGGCCCCGGTCAGCAGCAGCTTCTTGCGGCCGATCCGGTCGCTCAGGGCGCCCATGCTGACCAGCAGGCCGGCCAGTACGAAGGAGTAGGAGTCGCCGATCCAGAGCAGCTGGGTGCCGCTGGGGCGCAGCGTCTCGCTGATGGAGGGGATGGCGAGGGAGAGCACGGTCGCGTCGAGGGCGACCACGGTGACGGCCAGCACCAGGACGGCGAGGCCGGTCCAGCGCTGGCGGACGGTCAGGGGAGGGGTCCTGCTCATGCGCCCACCTCGCTACGCTCGGCAGGCGCTTCGCCGTGTGCGCCGCCCCTGATGATTCGCTCGCTTCGCTGGCTCATGGTGTATCGGTTTCCGGTTTCCGGTCCGAGGTGCTGTGGGTGGGGGGAGTGTGGACGGAGGCCTCCGGCCGGCGCAGCGCACCGCCGAGGAACAGCTCGGCGAGCGAGAAGGCGGCGTCGCGCGGGGCGAGCCGGCCGTCCTGGATGGCCCAGCCGATGCCGGCCACCAGGTCGAAGAAGGCCTCGCTCAGCCAGGCGGCGCTCAGCTCGATCCGGAAGGCGCCCTCGCGCTGCCCGCGCAGGAAGAGCGCGTGCAGCCGGTCGATCTGGACCTCCCAGAGGTCGTTGATCTCGTCGTTGTCGTAGAGCTGGTTCTCGCCGGCCAGGAAGGCGCAGAGCATGGCGTCCGGGACGGCGGCGTCCACCAGTCGGCGCAGCGCGGCCTCGGCGTCGCCGTCCTCGATGGCGGCGGTGTCCAGGGCGGCGGCGAAGCGCTGGAGGCCGAGCAGGCCGACCTCGCGGATCAGCGCCTCGCGCCCGGGGAACAGCCGGTGCAGGGTGGCCCGGCTGATGTGCGCGGCGCGGGCGATCTCGTCCAGGTGGGCGGTGGGGCGGCGGGAGAGCACGCCGACGGCGGCTTCCAGAACGGTGTCGCGGTCGGTGGCCATGATTCGAGTGTAGTCCAGATGAGACGTAGATGTCTCAAAATTATTCTGGGGCTCTCATCTGCATCATCGGCGGAAGGCCTCCGGACAGCGAAAACCGGGGACGGCTGGTGTGCCGTCCCCGGTCGGGGTGGTGCGCGCGGTGCGGCCGGTGCCGCCGCGCTCAGCTCTGGTTGTAGAACCCGGTGTCGTCCATCGGGCGGTCGATCACCATCACCTCGACGTCCGCCGGGGTGAGCAGGAAGACCCGGCGGGCGATCCGCTCGATGCCCCCCCTGGTACCGAAGATCAGGCCGGAGGCGAAGTCGACCATGCGCTTGGCCTCGGCCTCGTTCATCTCGGTGAGGTCCATCACCACCGGGGTGCTCGCCCGGATGTGCTCACCGACCGTGCGGGCCGCCTCGAAGCCCGTCGGCCGCAGGGAGACGATCTTCGTGGGCGCGGGGACGGCGGGAACCGTCTCCTGATCCACCCACTCGTCGTCGTACACCGCGGCCGGGTAGTTCCCGGAGGGCATCAGCCACCCGTTGTGGTGCTCGTCGCGAAGTGCTCCCATGCCGCGCCTCCCTGCCTCGTCCCGTCTGGTCCCCCGGGGGTGGACGGTGTCCTTCTTGACACGTCATCCACTCGTCGGAACTGTCCGAGTATCGCACTGTTCACCGGTCCCGTGCCCGCTCGCGGCCCCCGTACGAGTCGTGCCGCGCCGGAAACCCGGGCGGACCCGGGCAAAAGAGAGCGACGCGGCGCAGCGCCGTACGGTTGCGCGCGTAGACCATATCGGTCGCGGTCACCGCGTAATTGACCTTCCGTCAACAATGCGGAAACGATTTCACTCGCCGGTCGAACCGTCCACCAGTTCGCGCAGCAAATCCGCGTGACCGTTGTGTCGCGCGTACTCCTCGATCATGTGGACGAGGATCCAGCGGAGCGTCACTTCCCGGTCCTGGCGCAGCCGCTTGCCGACGGTGTCCAGCGGCACGCCGGCCGACGCGCGGCGGGCGCCCTCGATCTCGGCGCGCCAGGCGGCGAGGTCGGCGGCCACGTCGGCGGTGTCGACGTTGTCGAAGTCGCCGTCCGGGTCCGCGTCGGTGCAGTAGAGGCCGGTGCCTACCTCCGCGCCGAGCAGGACGCCCTGGAACCAGTACCGCTCCACCTCGGTCAAGTGCCGGACCAGGCCGAGCAGCGAGAGCGAGGACGGCGGGACGGAGCGCAGCCGCAGCTGGTCGTCGGTCAGGCCCGCGCACTTGAGGGCGAGGGTGCTGCGGTGGAAGTCGAGCCAGGCGGTCAGCATGGCGGCCTCGTCGGCGGCCATCGGCGGGTCGACCCGCGGGGTGAGTTCGGTCATGTCGGACATCCTGGCCACCGACGGGCGCGGGCGCGACCGGTTTGTGGGGGCGGCGCGCAGCGCGGGTGCACCTATGGTCGGTGGGCCCGGGCCCGGCGGCGGGCGGCGGCGGCCCGCCAGAGGCCGACCAGGCTGCCGAGCACCAGCAGGGCGATCACCCCGGCCGAGACCAGGAAGGCCGCCGAGCCGGGCCGGTCCGCGCTGGCGGCGGCGACCACGTACACGGCGGTGGTCGGGACCACCCCGATCGCGGTGGCGCACAGGAAAGGGAGGAAGCGCACCCCGGAGAAGGCGGCGCCGTAGTTGCCGGCCTGGAACGGCAGGCCGGGGAGCAGTCGCAGCACCAGCACGCTGCGGAAGCCCTGCTCGGTGAAGCGCTGGTCGAGGGCGCCGAGCACCTTGCCGCGCAGATGGGGCTTCAGGGCCTCGCGGCCGAGGCCCCGGCCGAGGGCGAAGGCCAGCGCCGCACCCAGGGTGGTGCCGAGCACGGCGAGCAGCACGCCCTGCTGGACGCCCAGCAGCAGCCCGGCGACGGCGTTCAGCGCGGGGCGCGGCACGAAGGCCAGCGTGCCGACGGCGTAGACCAGGGCGAACAGCGGCGCGAACCAGTAGCCGGGCATCCGGTCCGCCAGCCCGCCGGAGAGCAGGTCCGTCGGGCTCCACAGCAGCAGCGAGCCCGCGCACCCGCCCAGCAGCAGGACCAGCAGGCCGAACCGCCACCAGGGCGAGCGGGCCGGGCGCGGTTCCTCCGCCGGCTCGGCGGGTCCGGCGGCGCTCGGCGCGGGGGGCGTGGTCAGGGCTGCGGGCACCGCCCGAGCCTAACCGGTCCCGGTGGCGGGCCGGCGGGGCGGGGAGCGGGCCGGAGCCGAGAGGCCCGGCTATCCGTGGCGCGGGGCGGTCCGTCGGTGGATCGGTCCGCCGGGGGCGTACCAGCCGGCCTTCTTGCGGACCGCGGGGCTCGGGTCCTGCGCCTGGGACGCCTGGAGGGCGGCGGCGGCCCGGGCGTCGGTGTGGGCGAACTTGCCGACGAGCTCGGCGGCCCGGGTGCGGACCCGGGGGTCGGGGTCGGCGGCCAGGTGCCGCAGGGCCGGTTCCAGCACCCGGTCCGCGCCCGGTGCGCAGGCGTCGTCCTTGCACCGGTCGCAGGCGAGGGCGTGGAACGCGGCGATCCGCACCTCGGCGTCCGGGTCGTCGGCCATGGCGATGAGCAGGCCCATGGACTCGGTGTCGACCAGGTGGTCCAGCAGCCGGCAGCAGCCCTCCCGGACGGCCGCGTCGTCGTGGGACAGTCCGGCGCGGATGGCGCCGAGCGCGGCGTCCGCGCGCCGGAGCAGTTCCCGGTAGGCGGCCACGGTGCGCTGGGGGTCACCCAGGCAGGAGACCAGGGCTTCGTTGTCGGTCTTGACGAATCCGAGCATGACGGCAGTGTCGGACCGTACCGGCCGTACGGGCAACGGGATTTCGCGCGGGGCCGGACGGGCACGCCGACGCCGGTGGTCGCCTCGGGCGGGGAGGCGGCGAACCCGGCGGCGTCGGCCGAGGGCGGGCGGTGCGGCGTCCGGGGCGTGGCGGATGGATCGGGAATCCCCTGGTGGATCGCGCGGACCGCCGGGCGTTGGAGTGCGGCCAGCGGCCAGCGGCCAGCGGCCAGCGGTCGGCGGTCGGCGGTCGGCGGTCGGCGGTCGGCGGTCGGCGGTCAGCGGTATGAGCGGGAACGGTCCGTGGACTTCCCGCTCATATCGTGGAGAGGTCTTTTCCGGAAGGGCTGTTCGGTGACATGGCGGGCACGTCGCCGCCCGCGTCCGCCGCCGGGAAGTCCGGATCGGCCCGGCGGAGGGCCCCGGCGCTGAGCATCAGGGCGAAGGCGAGCAGGGTGACCAGGCCGAAGGAGACGGTCAGCGAGGTGGCCTGGGCGAGGGCGCCGATCACGGCGGGCGCGATCAGGCCGGAGGTGTAGGTGACGGTGGCGACGCCCGCGATGGCCTGGCTGGGGTTGCGGCCGATCCGGCCGGCGGCGGCGAAGGCGAGCGGGACGATCACCGCGACCCCGACGCCGATCAGGGCGAAGCCCGGGATGGCCAGCGCCGGCGTGTCGGCGGCGACCACGAGCAGGCCGCCGAGCGTGGCGACCGCTCCACCCAGCCGGGTGGCGCGGACGGCGCCGATGCGGCGGACCACGGCGTCCCCGGCGAGCCGGCTGACGGCCATGGTGAGCGAGAAGGCGGTGTACGAGGCGGCGGCGACGGTGGCCGAGGCGCCGGTGATGTCCTTCAGGTAGACGCCGCTCCAGTCCATCGAGGCGCCCTCGCCGAACACCGCGCAGAAGCCGACCAGGCCGATCACCAGCGAGCTGCGCGGCGGCAGGGCGAAGTGCGGGGGCGCCTCGGCCTCCGCATGGGCGCGCAGGTCGGGCAGGCCGCGGCAGACCGGCTGGGCGAGGGCGAGCAGGACGAGCGCGGTGACGGCCAGCTGGAGCCGGGCGTCGAGGTCGAGGTGGGCGGCCAGGATGCCGAAGCCGGAGGCCAGCAGGCCGCCCGCGCTCCACATCCCGTGCAGTCCGGACATGATCGAGCGGCCGAGGCGCTGCTCGATCTCCACGCCCTGGGCGTTCATCGCGACGTCCGCCGTGCCCGCCGTGGCGCCGTACACCAGCAGCACCGCGCAGAGCGCAGGCAGCGAGGGGGCGAGCGCGGGCAGGGTCAGGGCCAGGCACCAGAGCGAGATCAGCCCGCGCACCGCGGCCCGGCCGCCGTAGCGGTGGACGAAGCGCCCGGCCAGCGGCATCGCCAGGGAGGAGCCGATGGCGGGCATCACCAGGGCGAGGCCGAGCTGCCCGGGGGAGAGGTCCAGGCGGTCCTGGATCCACGGGATGCGGGTGACGAAGGTGCCGCCGACGGCGCCGTGCACGCCGAAGACCAGCGCGATGCTCAGCCGTGAGCGGCGTGGTTCGACGAGTGGTTCGAGGGTGGTGGCGCGGCTCCTGATGCTTCGCTCGCTTCGCTCGTTCATGTGCGGCGGTTCCCTCCCGGCGGATGGTCCGAACGGTTCGATAAACTATCAGGAAGGGACCCTGATAGAAACACTCTGGAAGGATGATCGCTCATGACCACCGCGCGTACGGCCACGCCGAGCACCGCCCGGGCGATCAACGACCGGCTGGCGCTCAACCTCCTGCTCGAACAGGGCCCCCTGACCGCGACCGAGCTGCGCGACCTCACCGGCCTCTCCCGGCCGACCGTCGCCGACCTGCTCGACCGCCTCCAGCGGACCGGCCTGGTCGCCGTCGTCGGCGAACGCGGCGAACAGCGGCGCGGCCCCAACGCCCGGCTCTACGCGCTGGTCGCCTCCCGAGCCCACATCGCCGCCTTCGACGTGCGCGAAGGCGGGGCCAGCCTGGTCGTCGCCGACCTCGCCGGGCGCACCCTCGGCACCGCCGAGGTCCCGGTCGAGGGCGACGGCACCCCCGACACCGCCGCCGCGATCGTCCGCACCCTGTGGGAGACCGCCCGCGCCGCCGGCGTCGACCGGCTGCACACCGTCGCCGTCGGCGCCCCCGGCCTGGTCGACCCCGCCACCGGCCGGCTGCACAGCACCGGCCAGCTCCCCGGCTGGCACGCCGAACTCCTCACCGCACTGGGCGAGTTGCCCGACACCGAGGTGATCCTGGAGAACGAGGTCAACCTGGCCGGCCGGGCCGAGTACCGGGTCGGCGCCGCCCGCGACCGCGACACCTTCGTCCTGATCTGGCTCGGCCACAGCGTCGGCGCCGCCGTCATCCTCGACGGGCGGCTGCGCCGCGGCTTCTCCGGCGGCACCGGCGAGATCTGCTTCCTGCCCGTCCCCGGCGCCACCGGACTGCCCAGCGCCGACAGCTGCGAGGGCGGCTTCCACGGCCTGGTGGGCAGCGCGGCCCTGTGCGCCCTCGCCCGTCGCCACGGACTGCCCACCGGCCCGGCCGACGACGCCGCCGCCGCCGAGGCCGCCGTCCGCGCCGCGCTGGCCGCCGGGGCGGCGGGGGCGCCGTTCCTGGACGAGCTGGCCGAGCGGATCGCGCTCGGCGCGGCCAGCGTCTGCGTGGTGCTCGACCCCGGCTGTCTGGTGCTCGGCGGCGAGATCGGCCGGGCCGGCGGCGCCGAACTGGCCGTCCGGGTGGAACGGCGGCTGGCCCGGCTCTCCCCGCTGCACACCGAGGTGCGGGCCGGCACGGCCGGCGGCGGCGCGGTGCTCGCCGGGGCGGTGCTCACCGCGGGGGACGCCGTGCGGCGGGACCTCTTCGGGGAGCCGTAGGCCGTTTCCCGCCGACGTCCCCGGTACGGCAGGATGGCGGCCGGGGGGCGCGTACCCCGTACCTCGAACCACCGTCAGGAGACGCAGATGGGCCAGCCCGACGTGCCGGTCAACCCGTACCGCATCGGTGAGGCGGCCGCGCTGCTCGGCGTCAGCGCGGACACCATGCGGCGCTGGGTGGACGCCGGGAAGCTCGCCGCCGTGCGGGACGAGCACGGGCACCGGATCATCCCCGGGGCCGAACTCGCCGCCTTCGCCCGCGAGCTGGCCCGGCCGGAGATCGCCGAGGCCGAGGGCCGGCCGTCCTCGGCGCGCAACCGCTTCCCCGGGATCGTCACCGAGGTGCGGCTCGGCGACGTGGCCGCGCAGGTGGAGGTCCAGGCCGGGCCGTTCCGGGTGGTGTCGCTGATCAGCCGGGACTCGGTGGAGGAGCTGAACCTGGTGCCGGGCGCCCCCGCCACGGCGGTCATCAAGTCGACCAATGTGATGATCGAACGGCGCTAGCCTTCCCTGCGCGTTCTTCGAAACGAGAGACCCGGATGTCCTCCCCGAACCCACCGCACCAGCCGCACCTGCCGACCACCCAGGCCGCCGTCCTGGCGATCGAGGCCGTCGCCGCCCGGCACGGACTGGCCGTCCGCGCCCAGCACGACATCGGCAGCGACCAGACCTTCGCCGGACTGGTCGGCCAGGACGACGGGGCGGGCGCCATCCCGCACGAGGCGCTGCTGGAGTTCGGCGGGAGCCCGGTGACCACCGTCCGGCTGTTCACTCACGACGAGGCCGTGGTGACCGTCGAGGGCATCGCCTTCGACGTCCCGCGCGACAGCGTCCCGGCCTTCCTGAACTCGGTCTGGTCCGGTCTGGTGCACGTCAAGGCCCGGACCTTCCCGCCCGCCACCACCCTGATCGTCACCGTCCCGGGTGAGCCCGGCTACCGCGAACCGGTCGGTCCGTACGGCCTCACCCCCTGGCTCTCCGGAAGGATCCGATGACCACCCCCGCCGACCGCCGACCGGTGCTCGCCATCGCCCACCGCGGTGACCCCTACCGCCACCGCGAGAACACCCTGGCCTCCGTGGAGTCCGCGCTCGCCGCCGGGGCCGACGCCGTCGAGGTGGACGTCCAGCTGACCCGCGACAAGGTGCCGGTGCTGCTGCACGACCGGACCCTGGAGCGGCTCTGGGGCGACCCGCGGTCGATCGGCCGGGTCACCACCGAGCAGCTGGCCGAACTGCGCCGGGGCGAACTGGCCGTCCCCACCCTCGCCGAGACGATCAAGACCGTCGCCGCCGCGAACGGCCGCCGACTGCTGATCGACCTGGACGAGCCCGGCCCGGCCGCCGCCACCTGGGACGTCGTCACCGGACTCGGCGCCGAGGACCTCGTCGCCTTCTGCGGCCCCGCCACCGCCATGCTCGCCGTGCGCGGACTCAGCCGGGACGCCGAGATCGCGCTCACCTGGAAGCAGCCCCGGATGCCCGCGCCCGCCCTGCTGCGCGACCTGCGCCCGCGCTTCCTCAACCCGCCGTTCGGCCTGGTCACCCCCGCCTTCGTGGCGGCCGCCGCGGACGAGGGGCTCGCCGTCTCCACCTGGACCGCCGACCTGCGCCGCACCATGCGCCGGCTGCGCGACACCGGGGCCGCCTCCATCACCAGCAACCGGATCTCCGTCCTGCGCTCGGTGCTGGACGGCCGCCGGTGACGGTGCTCGGCCCCCGGGCCCTGGGCCGCGCCCTGCTGGCCCGTCAGCACCTGCTCGCCCGCACCGACCTGGCGCCCCTCGACGTCATCCACCACCTCGGCGGGCTCCAGGCCCAGGCCGTACCGCAGCCGCCCTACCTCGGACTGCTCTCCCGCCTCGACGGGTTCACCCCGGACGGGCTCAGCACCCTGCTCGAACAGCGGGCCGCGGTCCGGATCGCGCTCCAGCGCGGCACCATCCACCTGGTCACCGCCGAGGACTGCCTGGCCCTGCGCCCGCTGCTCCAGCCCGTCCTCGACCAGGCGCTGCGCACCACCTACGGCAAGCGGCTCGCCGGACTCGACCCGGCCGCGCTGGCCGCCGAGGCGCGCGCCCTGGTCGAGGAGGAGCCGCGCACTTTCCAGCAGCTCGGCGCGCTGCTGGCCGCCACCCGGCCGGACCGCGACCCGGCGGCGCTGGCCCAGGCCGCGCGCTGCCTGCTGCCGCTGGTCCAGGTTCCGCCGCGCGGGCTGTGGGGTCGCAGCGGCCCGGCCGCCCACACCACCGCGGAGGCCTGGCTCGGCCGGCCGCTCGACCCCGCCCCCGCGCCGGACCGGCTGGTGCTGCGCTACCTCGCCGCCTTCGGCCCGGCCACCGCTGCCGACCTGCAGAAGTGGTGCGGGCTCAGTCGCCTGGGGCCCGTGCTCAAGCGGCTCGCGCCGGGGCTGGTGGCTTTCCGGGACGAGCAGGGCCGGGTGCTGTACGACCTGCCGCAGGCGCCCCGCCCGGAGCCGGACGTCCCGGTGCCGGTGCGGCTGGTCGCGCCGTTCGACAACCTGCTGCTCTCGCACGCCGACCGCAGCCGGGTGCTGCCGGAGCAGTACAAGGACCGGGTGATGACCCGGAACGGTCTGGTGCCCGGCACCCTGCTGGTGGACGGGCTGGTCGCCGGGACGTGGCGGCTGACGGCGGAGCAGGACGTGGTCGTCGAGCCGTTCGTCCGGCTGGCGCGGGCGGACCGTGCGGCGGCGGAGGCCGAGGCCGAGCGGGTACTGGCCTTCGCGGGCGCCGGTGAGGGCGCCCGCCAGGGTGCGGCCGGGGGCGGGTCCGTACGGTTCGAGGCGGCGGAGCGGCCGTGACGGCTCGTAACAGGCGTAACGGGCTCCAAATGGGGCAGATCGTCAGATTCTCTGTTGAGATGGGTCGGTTCGGACTCAACGACGATCCTCGGCGGAGGTGGCCGTGTCCGTGGAGCGCCCGCCCGGTGGGCGGCCCGACCGCCGCAGGCCCTATCTGATGCTGCCGCCCGCGGTGCGGTGGGCGGCGGCCTGGTCGGTGGCGGTGATCCTGCTGATCACCGTGGGCTCGCTGGTGGTGTTCGCGCTCGTCGAGCTGCGGGCCGCCACCGTGCCGTTCGTCCTGGCGCTGCTGGGGGTCTCGCTGCTCCACCCGGTGGTGCCCTGGATGGTCCGGCGGGGGGTGGGCCGCGGCCTGGCGGCCGGGCTGACCTGCCTGGTGCTGGTGGTCGCGGTGGTCGGGGTGATCGCCCTGCTGGTCAACTCCCTGGTGCACAGCGCCCCGCAGATCGCCGGCTCGCTCCCGGCGGCCGGGCGGCGGCTGGCCGACTGGCTCGGGCCGTTCGGGGCGAAGATCGAGCACGCGCTGAACAACGCCAAGGGCGAGACCAACTCGCTGGTCTCGACCCTGACCAACGGCGTGCTGTCCGGGCTCGGCCTGCTCACCCAGGTGATCACCGGCGCCGTGCTGGCGCTCGCCCTGGTCTTCTTCTTCCTGCGGGACGGCCACCGCACCGGTGACACCATCCGCGCCCACCTGCCCGGGCGCGGCGCCGACACCGTGATCGCCTGCGCCGAGCGGGCCTTCGAGGCGATGGCCGGTTTCATGCGCGGCACCACCCTGATCGCCCTGATCGACGCGGTCTTCATCACCGTCGGGCTGCTCGCCCTGGGCGTCCCCGGTGCCCCGGGGCTGGGCGCGCTGGTCTTCATGGGCGCGTACATCCCGTTCGTCGGCGCGTTCCTGTCCGGCACGGTGGCGGTGCTGGTGGCGCTCGCGGACGGCGGGCTGGGCACGGCGTTGTGGGCGCTCGGGGTGGTGCTGACGGTGCAGATGATCGAGGGCAACATCCTGCAGCCGGTCATCCAGAGCCGGACGGTCGAGCTGCACCCGGCGACCATCATGGTCGCGGTGGTGGCCGGCTCCGGCGTCGCGGGCATCATCGGGGCGCTGCTGGCGGTGCCGGTCTGCGCGGCGGGGATGGGTGTGATCTCGGTGCTGCGGGACGTCGCGTCCGCTCCCGATTGAAGCCGGTTGCCGTCGGTTCGGTGGTCGTGGCAGCATCACTAACGCGACGTGAGTTGCGATAGGCCGAAGGGGTGCGGATGGAACTGTTCGAGGTGGCAGAGGCGGGGGCCGGGCCGTACGGGGTGGCCGTGGGGCCGGACGGGGGTGTGTGGTTCACCCTGGTGCACGCCGGCGAGGTGGGGCGGCTGTCGGCCGACGGCTCGGTGGAGCGGTACGGGCTGGGGGTGCCCGGGTGCGGGCCGGCCGTCATCACCGCCGGGGCGGACGGGGCGCTGTGGTTCAGCCGGATGCGGGACCACCGGATCGGGCGGATCACGACCGACGGGGAGGCCTCGTCGTTCGGGTTGCCGAGCGGCACCGGGCCGTACGGGATCACCGCGGGGCCGGACGGGGCGCTCTGGTTCACCGCCATGGGTACCGACGCGGTGGGCCGGATCACCGTCGACGGGGAGGTGACGGACCATCCGCTGCGGATCGCCGGGGCGTTCCCGTCGATGATCACCGCCGGGGCGGACGGCGCACTGTGGTGCACGCTCAACCAGGCGGACGCCGTCGCCCGGATCACCGTCGAGGGCGAGGTGGCCGTCCACCGGCTGCCCACCGCGGGCACCGCGCCGGTCGGGATCACCGCCGGGGCGGACGGGGCGCTCTGGTACGTCGGGATCGGCGGCGGGCTGGTCGGGCGGATCACCGTGGACGGGGCGGTGACCGAGTACCCGCTGGCCGACCGCGCCGCCAAGCCGCACGCGATCGCCGCCGGGCCGGACGGGCGGCTCTGGTTCACCGAGTGGGGCGCCGGCCGGATCGGCGTGCTGGACGCGGACGGCCGGCTGGACGGGTACCCGATCCCCGGCCCGGGCTCCGAGCCGCACGGGATCGCCGTCGGGCCGGACGGCGCGGTGTACGCCGCGCTGGAGCGCGGACAGCTCGCCCGGCTGGTGGGCTGAGCCGCCGCGAGCGGGTGGAGGCCGCCGGCTGCCCGGGCGATCGTCGCCGGCCGGTCCGGCTCGGACCAGCCGACCCGGGACCGCGGGGCCGGGGTCGGCGCTGCGAGGGGTTGGCCGCGCCCGGTGGGGTCGGGGCTGGGCGACGGGCCGAGCCGGGCGCGAGCGGTCGACGGGGGCGGCGTGCGGCCCGTTCGCCGTACCGGTCCCGGTCGGGAGGTCCCGGTGGCGGGTCGGGAACTCGGGCCCAGCGGCCCCGGCCGGGCGGGCCCAACGGCCCTGGGGCGTACGGGGCGTGCGTTCGGATCATGGATCGCCATCCATTCGCACGACGTTCCGAAGGAGTGCGTCCTTGAGCGCCACCCAGGCACAGGGCGACCCCACCGCACTGCCAACGCCCTTGCCGGCCGGGCCGGTTCGGGCCCGCCGACCCGGCTCGGCCGTGGTCAGGCTGCTGACCACCACCGACCACAAGACGATCGGCACCATGTACCTGGTGTCCTCGTTCGCGTTCTTCCTGATCGGCGGCGTCCTCGCGCTGGTCATGCGCGCCGAACTCGCCCGGCCCGGAACGCAGATCCTCTCCAACGAGCAGTTCAACCAGGCGTTCACCATGCACGGCTCGGTGATGCTGCTGCTGTTCGCGATGCCGCTGTTCACCGGCTTCGCCAACTGGATCATGCCGCTGCAACTCGGCGCGCCCGACGTGGCGTTCCCGCGCCTGAACATGCTGTCCTACTGGCTGTTCATGTTCGGCTCGCTGATCGCCGCGGCCGGCTTCGCCACCCCGCAGGGCGCCGCCGACTTCGGCTGGTTCCTCTACGCGCCGCTGTCCGACGCCGTCCACTCGCCGGGCGTCGGCTCGGACATGTGGATCATGGGCGTCACGCTGTCAGGCTTCGGCAGCATCTTCGGCGCGGTCAACTTCATCACCACCATCCTCTGCATGCGCGCCCCCGGGATGACCATGTTCCGGATGTCCATCTTCTGCTGGAACGTGCTGCTCACCTCGGTGCTGGTGCTGCTGGTCTTCCCGGTGCTGGCCGCCGCGCTGCTGGCGCTGGAGTGCGACCGCAAGTTCGGCTCGCACGTCTTCGACCCGGCCAACGGCGGGGCGATGCTCTGGCAGCACCTGTTCTGGTTCTTCGGGCATCCGGAGGTGTACATCCTGGCGCTGCCGTTCTTCGGGATCGTCTCGGAGGTCATCCCGGTGTTCAGCCGCAAGCCGATGTTCGGCTACGCGGGGCTGATCGCCGCCACGGTGGCCATCGCCGGGCTGTCGGTGACGGTGTGGGCGCACCACATGTACGTCACCGGGCAGGTGCTGCTTCCGTTCTTCTCCTTCATGACCTTCCTGATCGCGGTGCCGACGGGCGTGAAGTTCTTCAACTGGGTCGGCACCATGTGGAAGGGCTCGCTGAGCTTCGAGACGCCGATGCTGTGGACGGTCGGCTTCCTGGTGACCTTCCTGTTCGGCGGACTGACGGGCGTGCTGCTGGCCGCGCCGCCGATCGACTTCCACGTCTCCGACTCGTACTTCGTCGTCGCGCACTTCCACTACACGCTGTTCGGCACCGTGGTGTACGCGATGTTCGCCGGCTTCCACTTCTGGTGGCCCAAGATGACGGGCAAGAAGCTCGACGAGCGGCTCGGCCGGATCACCTTCTGGACGCTCACCGTCGGCTTCCACACGACCTTCCTGGTGCAGCACTGGCTCGGCGCCGAGGGCATGCCCCGCCGGTACGCCGACTACCTGGCCTCGGACGGCTTCACCACCCTGAACACCGTCTCCACCATCGGGTCGTTCCTGCTCGGGCTGTCGATCCTGCCGTTCCTCTACAACGTCTGGAAGACCGCCAAGTACGGCGAACGCGTCACCGGGGACGACCCGTGGGGCTGGGGCCGCTCGCTGGAGTGGGCGACCTCCTGCCCGCCGCCGCGGCACAACTTCGTCAAGCTGCCGCGGATCCGCTCCGAATCCCCGGCCTTCGACCTCCACCACCCGGACATCGCGGCCCGGGACGTGCTGCAGCACACCGGGAAGCCGGCCCAGTACCTGGGCGACGTGGAGCCGGTGAAGTACGACCGGCCGCTGAGCCGGGCGGAGCGGGCGCGGGTGGCCTCGGCGGTGTCGTCGTCGGCGTCCTCTTCGTCCCCTTCGTCGTCCTCGGCCGCCGACGGCTGAGGACGCCTCCCGAACGCCGTCCCCGCCCGCGTCGCTGCCCCCGGGCGGGCTGGGACGGCACCCGACTCCCGTGCCCCCGACTTCCGTGCTCCCCGTCTCCTGTGCTCCCCGCGACAAAGGAAGGCCGGCCCGTGACCCACACCGTCCTCGCCATCGGCACCGCCGCGCTCACCGCGAGCGGCTGCGTCTGGTACCTGCCCGCCATCGCCGACCTCCAGGCCGGTGCCGACCGGCCCCGCTCCACCCGTACCGCGGCGGCGGCCTGCGTGCTCTGGTGGGCGGCGCTCGCCCTGGCCGGCGGACTGCTGCTCGCCCTGCCCGACTGGCATCCGGCCGCCCAGGTGGCCCTCACCGGGCTGTTCGGAGGTACGGCCCTGCGGGTGCGGGCGCTGTGGGACCGGCGCGAGGAGCAGCGGGAGAGCGCGGCCGGCTGGGCCGCCCTCGACCCGGCCCTTGACGCCGGGCCGGTGCCGCGGAGCGGCCGCCCGGCGGCCGTCGCGCTGGCCGGCTGGCTGGTGGTGGGCGCGGCGGTGGCCTCGCTGGGGGCGGCGGCGATCCTGCTGTCCGACGGGGGCGGGCCGGGTTCGAAGGTGGCGCTGGCGGCGGTCGGCGGGGCGGGTGTGGCGCTGGCCTTCCTGCTGGTGGGGCTGGGCGACGTCCGGCGGCAGGACGGTTGAGCGGCGGCTCGCCGGGTGCCCGCGTGGCAGGGTGCCCGCGCCGCCGGGTGCCCGCGCCGCCGGGAACGGCGTCCGGCCCGCGCCGGATGGGGGCGGCGCGGGCCGGGGACGGGGGTGCGGAGGGATCAGAAGTAGGTCGGGATGTAGGAGTAGCAGGGCTGGGAGTGGCTGTAGAGCATGTAGTTGCCGGTCTGCGGACCGACGATGCCGTCCACGCCGACGGACGGGTCGGCGTTGTGCTGGACCTGCTGGAAGTAGGTCACCAGACCCTTCGTCTTCGGGCCCCAGATGCCGTCCTCCTGCACCTGGGCGCCGGGGTTGCCCACGACATTGGCGACCCAGTTGTTGAGGACGGTCTGCACGCAGTGGACGGAGTTGTAGCTGTTCGGATAGCCGTCGCCGATGTCCGAGACGCCCTGTGCTGCCTGGGCGGGTGCGGCCAGGGCGAGGGTGGCGGCCGCGGTGGCGAGGGCGAACGTCGTCTTGAGGGCGAGCTTCGTCCGCTTCATGAGGTCCTCCTCCGGTGGGCCCGGCACGGCGTCCGGGCAGGCGGTGATCAGCCAAGCAGTGCGCCGGACGTCCCTCCAGGGCGTTGCCGTCCCGGGATGGCAACGGGACAGCGGGGGGACAGTGCGTCCCGGCTGCTCGCCAAGCTCCGCGAGGAGCGGCGGGTGCAGGCGGCGCTGATCGCGACCGAGCCGGGGCAGTCGGCAGCGGCGGGTCGCGAGGCCTGCTGACCGCGCATCAGGCGGTGACCGGAGGCGGTCCGTCCCCTACGCTGGGCCGGACACCGCCGACGGAGGGACCAGCGACGCCATGTTCGACCCCGTGATCGCCGCGCTGTACGAGCGGGACGAGACCAGCCGCTCGCTGGGCATCGCCCTGGAGGAGGCGTCCACCGGGCGCGCGGTGATGCGGATGACGGTGGCCGCGACGATGGTGAACGGGCACGGCACGGCGCACGGCGGGTTCCTCTTCCTGCTGGCCGACGCCGCGTTCTCGTACGCCTGCAACAGCCACGGCCCGGTGACCGTCGCCCAGGCGGCGCAGGTGGCCTTCCTGGCCCCGGCGGCGGTGGGGGACGAGCTGGTGGCCGAGGCGGTCGAGCGTTCGCGGGTCGGCCGCGCCGGGATCTACGACGTGACGGTGCGCAGGGCGGCGGACGCCGCCGTGATCGCCGAGTTCCGCGGGCAGAGCGTGGCCATCGGGGGCCGGCCGCAGGGCGGTTGAGCGGCCGGCCCCGTGCGGGTCGGTCCCGTGCCGGTCAGTTCCGGGGGCGCTCGTCCAGGACCTGTTGGAGCTTGCCGGTCCGCGGGTTGGTGACCAGCTCCGAGCGCGGCACCCACTCCACCGAGAGGCCGTGGATGTTGCCGACGGCGACCTCCGCCGGGTAGAGCGGCAAGGCCTCGTGGACGGCGGCGACGAGTCGGCCGGCCAGTTCGGCGGGCGGGGTCGGGCCGAGGTGGCCGAGCCGCAGGATGACGCCGTCGCGGCCGTCCCAGCGCCGTTGGACCAGTTGCATCCCGGCGATGTGCCGGTCCGGGTCGGCGGCGAGCAGGACGGCGCGGATCTCCTCGGTGGGCAGGGTGACGGTGCCGACCCGGGCGCCCTCGGTGGAGCGGCCGAGCAGCCGGAAGCGGCGGCACCCGCCGTCGACCCACTCGGCGCGGTCGCCGGTGGGGTAGCGCAGGATCGGCATCAGGGTGCGGAACAGGTTGGTGACCACGACCCGGCCGGGGGTGCCGGGGGTGGTGACGGGCTCGCCGGTGACCTCGTCGAGCAGTTCCACCACCGTGCGGTCGGCGAAGGCCTCGTGGACCCGGACGTCCTCGCCGGGGACGGGCGCGCCGACCAGCCCGGCATCGTTGGAGGCGTAGCCGACGGAGGCGACGGCGGCCTTCGGGAAGGCCCGGGAGAGCAGCGGGCGCAGGTCGGCGAAGAGCAGGTCGCCGCCGAACAGCAGTAGTTCGACGCCGTCGGCGGTCTCGCCGCGGGCGAGCAGGCACTCGGCGACGGCGCTGAGCTTCATCGGCTCGCCGGCCAGCACGTGAACGCCGAACCCGGCGATCAGGTCGGCGATGTAGCCGTCCGGGGCGGCGCCGCCGACACCGAGGCGCACGTTGTCCACCGGGGCGTGGTGCAGGGCGTTCTCGATGTAGAGGAAGCCGCCGTAGAGTTCGCCGGCGACGAAGAGGTTGGCGACCCGGTGCCCGGGGCGCAGCCCGGCCCGGACGAGTCCGGCACCGAAGGCGGTGACGGAGTCGGCGTGTTCGGCGCGGGTCCACGGCGAGAACTTGGGGACGCCGGTGGTGCCGCCGGTCTTGTAGACGCCGGCGTCGGTGAGCGGGCCGGTCAGCACCCGGTTGTCGGGCCAGGTGTTGGCCGTCCAGAACGCGGTCTGGTCGATCACCGGGAGCTGGTCGAGCCGGTCGGCGCCCTCGGGCAGGTCGCGGTAGAGCTCGGCGTAGAAGGGTGAGTTGGCGCGGGCGAAGCGGATCAGCTCGGCCAGGGGCTTGGCGGGCATGGCGTGGCTCCGGGGGTCGGTGGTGGCAGCGAGGTCGGTGGTGTCAGCGGTGTCGGTCGGGACGGTGGGCGGGTCAGGAGGGGGCCCGGCCGAGCCAGCCGCGGGCGAGGGTCTGGACGGCGGAGCCGTCGGGGTCGGCGAGTTTGGCGGCCAGGTAGTCGGCGGCCCAGGCGTTGGCGGGCACCCGGAACGGCGGCCGGCGGGCGCGCAGGGTGCGCACCACCACCTCGGCGACCTCCCGGGCCGGCTGGCCGGCCGACTCCCAGCCCTGGCCGCCGACCCATTCCAGGTAACCGGCGAAGGTGGGCGCGTACGGGCCGGAGGCGGCCTGGATGGTGCTGCGGTCGATGTCGGGGAAGACGCCGAACCCGGTGTCGGGGACGAAGCCGGGCACCACCACCGACACCCGGACGCCGTGCGCCGCGGCCACCGGGGCGAGTGCCTCCATGAAGCCCTCGACGGCGAACTTGGCGGCGCAGTAGGCCTCGTTGAAGGGCTGGCCGACCACGCCGTGCACACTGCCGACGGTGACGAGCCGGCCACCGGCGGCGCGCAGCAGCGGCAGGGCGGTCCGGCTGACGGTGGCGACGCCGAAGAAGTTGACGTCCAGGTTGGCGCGCAGCGCCGCGTCGGTGGACATCTCCAGGGTGGGGTCGGAGTTGGAGACGCCCGCGTTGTTGACCACGGCGTCCAGCCGCCCGTACCTGCGGTGCACGGCGCTCAGGCAGTCGGCGACGGATCCGGGGTCGGTGACGTCCAGCCGGCGGACGTCGACGGTGACCCCGGCCGCCTCGGCGGCGGAGCGCAGGGCCCCGGCCCGGGCGGGTTCGCGCAGGGTCGCGACGGTGGTGTAGCCGGCCCGGGCCGCGGCGACGGCGGTGGCCAGGCCGATGCCGGAGGAGGTGCCGGTGATCAGCAGGACCCGCCCGGCGGGGTCCACGGGGTCGGGCCCGGTCACGCGGTGTCCCCCACGGCGTCGTCCGCGGTGTCCGCCACCGCGGTCGCCCCGGCGCGCCCGGCCGCGTCCAGCAGCGGCTGGAGGCCGAGGGCGGGGACGAAGGAGCAGGCCGCCAGCAGGGTGCCGCCGGCCATGGTGAACCGGGCGGCGTCCAGGACTCCGAGTGGTCCGGTGAGCAGCGAGACGGCCAGGCCGCCGATCAGCGCGGCGAGCGGGATCACCCCCCAGGTGACGGTGCGGAAGGCGGCGTGCATCACGCCCTGGTTGCGCGCGGACATCCGGGACTGCCGGGCCGGGGCGCTGCACACGTTGATGCAGGACATGAAGAAGCCGTAGCAGCCCATGGTCACGGCGATCACCGGGCCGGCCGGCAGCGCGGGGGCGGCGAGCACGCCGAGGCCGACCAGGCAGTGCAGCAGCAGCGACCAGGCCATCGTCCGGCCGAGGCCGTACCGCCGGGAGAGCCGGGGGGCGACCACGGCCCCGAGCAGCGCGCCGAGCGCCGCGACCGACATGGCCGCGCCGAAGACGCCGACCTGGACGCCCAGGCCGCGGTAGGCCAGCACGGGCAGCACGGTGACGAACACCGGGCCGCCGGAGTTGAGGATCACCGCCGCCAGCACCACCCGGCGCAGCACCGGGTCGGACCAGTTGAGCCGGAAGCCGAGGGTCAGCCGCTCCCGGACGGAGCCCTCTGTGACCGTTCGCTCGCCCCAGGGGCGCATGGACCGGAAGCAGGCCGCCGAGACCAGGTAGCTGGCCGCGTCGACCAGCAGGGCGGCCACGCCGAGTGCGCTGTAGAGGGCGGCGGCGATGGACGGCCCGGCGACCTCGGAGACCGAGCCGCTGCCCTCCAGCCGGGAGTAGGCGCGGACCATGGCGTCCTCGGGCACCACGGCGGGGACGGCGACCAGGTAGCCGACGTTGAAGAAGATGGTCGCGCCGCTGATCACGGCCACGCAGCCGAACAGCAGCGGGGTGGAGAGCACGCCCAGCGCGTAGGCGAGCGGGATCGCGGCGACGGCGGCCAGCCGGACCAGGTCGCATACCAGCATGGTGCGGCGCTTGTCCCAGCGGTCCACCAGCACCCCGGCGATCGGGCCGAGCAGCGGGATGCCGAGGTACTGGGCCATCGCCACCACGCCGACCTGGAGGGCGGAGGCGTGCAGCGCGAAGATCATCAGGGTCGGGACGACGAAGACGGTGACCTTGTCGCCGACCAGGCTGACGGTCTGTCCGGCCCAGAACAGCGAGAAGCCGCGCCCGAGCGGCATCGGGCGGGCCGACTCGTCGGGTCGGGACGGCTTGTCCGGGCGGGCCGACTCGTCCGGGCGGGACGGCGCCGGCTCCGCCGTCATGACTCCTCCCGGACGACCAGCGCGGCGGTCTTGCCGGTGCGGCCGTTGCTGACCAGTTCCGCCACCGGGCGCACCCGGAAGGAGCCCGGGTCGTGCTGGAAGGCGGTGCCGAGGGTGAAGGTGGCGGTGAACAGTTCGGTGCGCAGCCGCTCGACGTCGGGGGCGGGCGCCGGCCCGGCGGGAACCACCAGCAGTTCCACGCCGGTCGCCCGGCCGGCCCGCTCGGTGAGCACCACCTGGGCCCGGGCCACGCCCGGGGTGCGCTCCGCCCGGGCGATCAGCTCGTCCACGTCCAGCCCGAGGCCGCGCACCTGGACGACGCTGTCGCGCCGTCCCAGCACCCGCATGGCGGGCTCCGGGTGCCCGCACGGGCAGGCGGTCAACTCGCCCGCGTCGCCGGTGCGGTAGCGCAGGACCGGGTTGAGCATCGCCGGGTCCAGGGAGGTGAAGTCCAGCAGGCCGTCGGCGTCGGCGTGCACCAGTTGGTGCGGCAGCGGGTGGAAGAGGTCCGCCGGGCAGTCGGGGGTGTTGGTGCCGACCACCCAGGTCTCGGTGCTGCCGAACATGCCCCAGCGCCGGGCCCGCGGGGCGACTGCGGCGAGGTCGGCGGCCAGTTGCGGCTGCCAGGCCTCACCGAGCCACAACACCTTGCGCAGCGCGGGGAGTTCGATCCCGGCGGCGCGGGCGTGGGCGAACCAGAGCCGCAGCACGCTGGGGGTGCCGCCGATGGCCGTCACCCGGCGGGCGGCCAGGAACTCCAGCCAGGCGCCGTACTCGTCCCCGGGGACGGAGCCGAGGGCGATGATCCGGCAGCCGGAGAGGTCGGCGAGCGCGGCGGCGAGGAAGTGCGCGCCCCACATCCGGCCGGCGCCCCAGGCGTTGACGAAGAGGTCGGTGCGGTCGAGCGGCTGCCAGTGGGCGTGCACCCCGGCCATGTAGAAACCGGTGGGGGCGTAACCGAGCTTCGGGGCGCCGGTGGAGCCGCCGCTCTGGAACAGCCAGGTGGCGGACTGCTCGGCGGCCGGCTCCAGGTGGGCGAGGGCGGTGTTGAGGTCGTCCTTGGCCAGCGGCGGGAGGTCGGCGAGCCGCTCCAGGGTGTCGGCGTCCAGGTGCGCCGGGTAGCGCGCGGCCAGGGCGGGGACGCTCCGCAGCCGCTCCAGGGTGCGCCGGGCCACGTGCAGCCGGGGCCCGGCGGCCTCGGGGGCGAGCGAGAAGGCGGTCATCGGGGGTCCGTCCGGTGCTGGGGGCCGTGGGGGAGGGAGAGCGGGCGGGCGCCGTCGGCGAGCCACTGGGCGTGGCCGTTCCGGTAGGCGGCGAACCGGGCCCGGGTGACGTCCCGTTGGAGGGTGCGGTCCGGGTCGGTGTGGTCGGGGGCGATCACGCCGTCCGGCTCCAGCTCGGAGAACCAGTAGCGCTCGCCGTCGTACAGGAAGTCGACGCAGAAGAACGGGATCGGCAGCCGTTCGGCGAACCAGGCGGTGGCGGCGGCGAGTTCGGCTGGCACCGGGGGGAACTCCATGCCCCCGCCGCGGCTGGCGTTGGCGACCGGGGAACCGGGTTCGGGGGTGCGCTTCATCACCGCGTAGGGGCGGCCGTCGACCACGTACACCCGGTAGTCGATGGTGCCGTCGCCCAGGTAGGGCTGGATCACCAGGCTGGTGTCGCCGCCCTGGGCGAGGCTGGCCAGGCCCCGGACGTCCTCGGGGCTCCGGGCCAGGTTGATCCCGCCGCCGCCGCACCAGCCGGCGGGCTTGACGATGGCCGGGTAGGTCATGGTGCCGAGCGCGACCTCGTAGCCGTACTTGGCGGTGTCCCGGCCGGTGCCGATCCGCACGGTCGGGATGGTCGGCACCGGGGAGTCTGCCAGGAACAGCAGGGTGGCCAGCTTGTCGTTGCCGATCAGCGACACCTGGGGCGGGAACGGCAGGTAGAAGCCTGCCTGTTCGAGCACCGCGTACAGGGCGTACTGGTTGAAGACGTCCATCGCCTGGTACGGCAGCGAGTAGAGCGCGGTGATGAACAGGGTGTCCTCGGGGGTCACCGGTTCGTCGTCCACGTACACCCGGGGGCGGCCGGGGCCGGTGGCGTCCACGCTGACGGCGTCCGGGGCGTGCCGGCTCCAGCGCAGGCCGAGGTCGGCGGCGCTCTCGGCGTAGAGGTCCCAGAAGAAGCCGTGCCACATCTCGGCCATCCGGGAGGACTCCCGGTCGGGGAAGATCCAGCACATCCGGCGCAGCGGGCCGGCCGGGTCGCCGGGGCGGGGGCGCTCAGCGGTGCGGGTGCTCATCGGGCTCCTCGGGGTGCGGGGGACGACTCGGCCCACCATCGGCGGCCGGCCTCGGGGAGGGTGTCCACCGGGTCGTAGTAGGGGTGGCGCCGGTCGAGCGCGGGCTCGTCGGCCGGGTCGTGCTCCAGGCTGGTGCGGTAGTTCTTGGTCCAGTAGGAGATGCCGCGCTCGCGGTCGTAGGCCACGGCCTGGTGCACCCAGCGCTTGCCGACGTTCGGGACGTCGCAGACCAGCCGGGGGGTGGCGTAGCCGGGGAGGTAGCCCATGATCGCCTCCTGGAGATGCTGGGCCCGGTGCAGCGGGGTGCGCCAGTGCTCGGCGCCCGGGACGACGTCGCAGAGGTAGAAGTAGTACGGCAGGACGTTGGCCTCGCCCTGGAGGGCGAAGCAGAGGTCCAGCAGGTCCTCCGGGGTGTCGTTGACGCCGCGCATCAGCACGCCCTGGTTGCGGACGTCCCGGACGCCCGCGTCCAGCAGCGCCCGGGCCGCCTCGGCGACCAGTGGGGTGACCGAGCGGACGTGGTTGGCGTGGGTGTGCACGGCGAGGTTGACGGCCCGGCGGGCGGCGATGCCGGCGACCCTGGCCACCCCCTCCAGCACCCGGGGCTGCAGCCAGTGCTGGGGCAGGCCCACCACGGCCTTGCTGGCCAGCCGGATGTCGCGGACCGAGCCGAGGTCCAGCAGCCGCAGCAGGAAGGACTCCAGGCGCGGCCAGGGGACGTTGGCGAGGTCGCCGCCGGAGACCACCACGTCGCGCACCGAGGGGGTGCGCTTGAGGTAGTCGAGCATCTGCTCCTGCCGGTCGGCGGGGCGCAGCAGCAGCCGGGTCTTGGCGACCTGCGGGGTGGAGGTGCCGACCAGGTCCATCCGGGTGCACTGGCCGCAGTACTGGGGGCAGGTGGCGGTCAGTTCGGCGAGCACCTTGGTGGGGTAGCGGTGGGTCAGGCCCTCGACGGCCCACATGTCCGCCTCGTGCAGGGAGTCCCGTTCGGCCCGCGGGTGGCTGGGCCAGCGCGGGTGGCGGTCGGTCCGGACCGGCAGCATGTAGCGGCGCACCGGGTCGGCCAGGAAGGCCTCGGTGAAGGCCCGCGGCTCGACCGGGGCGACGGCCGCCATGGTGTTCAGCACCTGGGGCGGCAGCAGGATCGGCATGGTGGCGAACTGGGCCTGGTCGGCCGTGAGTTCGTCGTAGAACCGGTCGGTGAGCAGCTCGCCGACGACGGCCCGCAGCTGGCGGGCGTTCTGGACGGAGTGGGCGCGCTGCCACTGGGCGTCGCGCCACTGGGCCTCGGTGACCCGCCGCCAGCCGGGCAGCCGGCGCCAGTCCGGCTCGACCAGCGGCGTGCGGACGTACTGGTACGGCTGGCGGATCGCGGGGCGCTCCGGCGGGTCGCCCGCAGCGTGGTCCGGAGGGTTGCCCGCAGGGTCGTTCGCCGGCCTGCCCGCAGGGGAGTTCGCGGGGTGGTCCGCCGGACGGTGCACTGGGTGGTCCACGGCGCCCTACTGGCCGGTGAGGAGGGTGGCGTGGCGGGTGCGCAGTTCGCGTTTGAGCACCTTGCCGGTCGGGCCGAGCGGGAAGTCCTCCGGGGTGCGGGCGAGTCGGACGGCGGCGAGGGCGGCCAGTCCGGTGGCGGCCAGCGCCCGGTTGGCGGCGGCCCGGACCGCCTCCTCGGCGCCGTCCTCCGCCACTCCGTCCTGCAACTGCACGACGGCGACCGGGAGTTGTCCGGCGCCGGGGCCGGCCGGGACGCCGACCACCGCACAGTCCCGGACCAGCTCGGCGCAGTCGGCCAGCAGCACCTCCTCCAGCGGCAGGCTGTAGACCGGGCCGTCGACGGTGTCGATGACGTCCACGGTGCGGTCCAGGTGGTGGAAGCGGCCCTCGGCGTCGCGGCGGGCGACGTCGCCGGTGAGCCAGTAGCCGGCCAGCTCGAAGCTCGCGGTCAGCCGCTCGTCGTTCCAGTAGCCCGGGGTCAGCGAGGGCGAGTCAACGGCCAGCAATCCGGCGGTGCCGTCCGGGAGTTCGGTGCCGTCGTGGTCCAGGACGGCGGCCCGGCGGACCACCTCCAGCGGTCGGCCGACGCAGCGGTCGTCGCGCCCGCTCTCCGGGGTGGTGACCTGGCCGAACAGCGCCATGCCCATCTCGGAGGAGCCCAGCCCGTCGACGAACTGCGATCCGGGCAGGGCGGGTTGCTCGGCCTGCTGCCGCGGCAGCAGCCAGGGGCGGATGAGTCCGGCGGGCCGCTCGCCGAGGGTGACCAGCCGGCGGATGTGCCCGTGGTGGGCGCTGTCGCCGGTGTTGAACCAGGAGTGCACCCGGGCCGCGCCGCGCACCGGCAGCTCGCCGGTGGCCAGTTCGACGAAGGTCCGCGGGAAGGAGGCGACCATGGTCGGCTGGAAGGCCTCCATCACCGGCTCCACCACGCTGCGCCGCCAGTCGGACATCACCACGGTCGGCAGCCCGAGCAGGACGGCGGTGAGGAAGTAGCTGAGGCCGCCGGCGTGGGTGTGCGGCATCAGCGACATCAGCCGGTCGTAGGGCTCGGCGGGGAAGCGCGTCATGCGCGGCTGCTTGCCGTCCCAGAAGCCGCGGTGCGCCAGCATGGTCGACTTGGGGGTGCCGGTGGTGCCGGAGGAGTGGATCAGCGCCACCACGTCCTCGGCGGCGTGCCGGTACGGGTGGTCGGCGGGCAGGTCGGCGCCGGAGGCGTCGAAGGCCCGCACCTCGGCGGCCGGGGCCAGGAAGCGGGGGCGCCGCTGGGGGTCCTGGCGGTAGGCGGCGGCCAGCCGGGTGGTGTCGTCGGCGACGACCCCGACCACGCCGACGTGGTCCAGGTAGCGCACCAGCGCGTCGTGCCGCAGCGCGTCGTTGACCAGTGCGGGGACGGCGCCGAGCGAGGTGAGCGCGAGGAAGTGCAGCAGCGGCTCCAGGCCCTCGCCGACCACCACGGCGACCGGTTCGCCGGGGCGCACCCCGTTGGCGTGGTACCAGGTGGCGTAGCGGTCGCGCAGGGCGACCAGGTCGAGCAGGCTGTGGCCGCGCAGCACGACCTCGCCGCGGTGGTCGGTGCGGTGGGTGAAGACGAACGGGACGGACCGGTGGGGGTTCGCCGCGACCGCGTGGTCGAGGAAGTTGCCTGCCCCGAGGGCGGGTTCGGTCATCAGCCGCTCGCGGGCGGCGAGGGGCGCGATGGGGGTCTGATCGCTCATGGCGGTCTCCGGACGTGGGGTGCCGGGCGCGCGTCCTCGTGGGACGGCGCCTGGGGGTGTGGTGAGGGTGTGGTGAGTGGCCGGGGCCGGGGCTCAGTCGCGGGCGAGGACCTCGGCGACCACCCGGTGGCCGGAGCGGACCGCGCCCTCCATCAGGCCGAAGAAGGCGGTGCTGGTCTCGGTGCCGGCCCAGTGCACCCGCCGGTGCGGCGCGGTCAGCGTCGGGCCGGTGCGGATCCAGTCGCCGGGCCCCAGCAGGGCGGCGTAACAGCCCTTGCTGTACGGGTCGTCGAGCCAGTCGGTGATGTGGACGGCGACCGGCTCGGGGAGCATCGGGAACAGCCGCCCGGCCTGCTCGACGACCTCGGCGCGCTGCCGCTCCGGGGTGAGCGCGCCGAAGCGGTGGGCCTCGGCGCCGGTGACGAAGCCGGTCAGCACGCCGATCCCGGCCGCGGGCGAGTCGTCCACGGTGGACAGCAGCGGCCCCCGGGCGTTGACCGACCATCCGGAGAGGCCGTGTTCGCGCCAGAGCGGGGACGGGTGCACCAGGTGGACCTTGATCGCGCAGCCGCGCGCGGTGCGCTCCCCGGCGCGCGGCGCCGGCAGCGCGGGTTCGAAGGAGATCGCGTCGGCGAGCAGTGGTGGCAGGGCCAGCACCGCGACGTCCGCCCGGTGGGTGCCCCGGTCGGTGTGCACCGTCACCGCCCGGTCGTCCTGGTGGACGGCCCGGACCGGCTCGCCCAGGCGCACCCGGGCGCCGAGCCGCTCGGCCAGCCGCTCGCACAGCTGGTGGGCGCCGCCGTCGATCCGGTCCTGCTGGGCGCCGCCGGCGAAGGCGTTGAGGTAGCGCAGGCCGCCGCCGGAGCGCAGGTAGAAGGCCAGGTGCAGGACGGACACGTCGGCCGGGTCGGCGGCGCACATCTCGCCGAGGAAGAGCGGGAAGAAGAGCCGGGCGTCCGGGTGGGTGAGGTGCTGTTCGGCCCACTCGGCGGCGGTCAGGGCGTCCAGCCGCTCGGCGTCGGGGGTGAGCCAGGGGGCCTCCGGCCTTACCGCGTCGGTGAGTTCGGCCAGCCGCTCGAAGAGGTCGCCGAGGGCGACGGCGTTCAGCGGGGGGAACCGGCCGTCCAGGGTGGCGGGTTCGGGGCCGCACCCGGCGTTCGGGGTGGGATCGGTGCTCGGGGTCTCGTTGGCGTTGGGGGTGTCCCGGGCGCCCGGAGCGGCCTCGGCGAGGGCGAAGCGGCTGGCGCCGAGCATCGTGGTGGGGGTGGTCTTGAGTCCCAAGTCGGCGGCCAGGGCGAGCAGTTCGGTATGCCGGTCGCCGAGGTAGGCGGCGCCGGCGTCGACCAGGACGCCGGGGGCGGCCTCGATGCCGTGGGTGCGTCCGCCGACCCGGTCCCGGGCCTCCAGCACGGTGACGGCGTACCCGTGGGCGGCCAGTCCGGTCGCCGCGGTGAGTCCGGCCAGGCCGGCGCCGACCACGACGGCGCTGGGTCTGTGGTCCCCGGTCATGCGGCGGCCGCGATGCGCTGGGCGAGGCCGGCCGGGGTGGGCGCGAGCAGGAAGTCGTCGAAGGTCAGCTCGACGCCGTGGGCGCGGGCCACGGCGCTCAGCACCCGGGTGGCGACCAGGGAGTCGCCGCCCAGGTCGAAGAAGTCGGACTCGGCGGTGACGTCCTCCCGTTCCAGCACGCGCCGGAAGACGGCCACCAGGGCCAGGGTGTCGGCGGGGGTGGTGAGGTCGGTGCTCATGGGGAGGTCTCCTTCGACCTGTCGGGGGAGCCCGCGTAGCGCAGGTGGCAGCCGGTCCGGTCGACCTTGCCGCTCGGGGTGTGCACCAGGGCGGGCACCAGGGTGATCCGGCCCGGTACGAGGTGGCCGGGGACGCTCGCGCGCAGGTGGCGCAGCAGTTCGCGGTCCAGCTCGGGGGCGGCGGCGTACGGGCGGGGAACCACGTACGCGACCAGGGTGGTGCGGCCGGCCGTGGTGACGCCGGTGACGGCGGCGGCGGAGACGTCCGGGTGGCCGGTGAGGTGCGCCTCCACTTCGGCCGGGTCCACCCGGATGCCGCGGACCTTCAACTCGCCGTCCAGCCTGCCCCGGTGGCTGAGCAGCCCGTCCGGTTCGCGGCTCATCCGGTCGCCGGTGCGGAAGAAGCGTTCTCCGTCCAGGGTGGTGAACCGCGCCGCGGTGGCCTCGGGCAGGCCGAGGTAGCCGAGCGCGAGCGACGGCCCACCGATCAGCAACTCGCCCTGCTCGTCAAGGCGTTCGACGATGTGCGGCAGGGCGCGGCCGATCGGTGCGCGGGCGGTGCCGTCCCAGCCGCGCCCGGGCGCCAGCGGACCGGCGAGGTCGACGGCGTGGGTGATCTGGGTGGTCTCGGTGCAGCCGTAGGTGTTCAGCAGCCGGATCCCGCCGGTCGGCAGCCGGGCCCAGTCGGCCAGTCTGGCGGGTGCGGCGGCCTCCCCGCCGATCACCAGCAGGCGCACGCAGGTGGGCAGCCGGTCGCCGGAGTCGACCAGGTGGTGGACCAGTTCGTGCCAGAAGGCGGTGGGCAGGTCCAGCACGGTGATCCGCTCGTGTTCGATCAGCCGCAGGAACCGGGGGAAGGAGCCGCTGTGCGCGTCCCGGTCGATGACCAGGGTCGCGCCGGTGGTGAGGGTCGGGAGGATCTCCTCGAAGCAGGTGTCCCAGTTGAGCGAGGCGAACTGGAGCACCCGGTCCTCGGGGGTGAGCCGGAACAGCGCGCCCAGGGCGTGGGCGGTGGCGGCGACGGCCCGGCGGGGTGTCAGGACGGGTTTCGGCTGCCCGGTCGAACCCGACGTGAAGAGAATGTAGGCCGGTTGCTCCGGGTCGGCTCCGGGCGGGTGCGCCGGGGGGCTTCCCGGGGGGTTCCCGGAGTTTTTCGATGATTGGGGTAACTCCACTAATCGCATTGCGAGTTCGAGGTGGTCGGTGGAGTCGGCGGACACCGCGGCACGGCACCGAGCGGCCGCCGCCATGGCGTGTCGGCGGGCCGCCGGGAATGCCGGATCGACGGGACAATAGGTGCCTCCGGCGGTCAGCACGCCGAGAAGTGCGACCACCGTTTCCGGTGCGTGGACGGCCGGCACGGCGACCGTGCCGGGATCCGGGCCCAGGCGGGTGGCCAGGGCGTTCGCCGCCTCCTGGAGGCGGCCGTAGGTCAGGGCGTGTCCGTGGTGGACGATCGCCGGACGGCGGGGATTTCGACGTGCGATATCACTGAACGCGTCGAGTAGGTCGGGGGCGACCTGGAGAGTACCGTGATTATTTGACATGCCCGCCCCAAATGCGCTGAGAACTGCTCATCCGTGCTCGGCGAACGGCGACTCTACCTTCGAACATGCGTGGCGACAATGGATGTTGAGGGTGTTCTTCCAAGGCTCCGTGGTGGAACTGTGAACTGCCCCCGACCGGCCCGTCCGTTCGAGCAAGGACGGTGCCGGTGAGCTGATCTGACATGTCCTCAACTCGCAGTGGAGTGTCGGGTTCCGACGGATCCCCGCGCACCCCTTGCCGACCGCGCGCCCGTTCGCTTGACTACCGGTCGGAACGCGGAGCGGCGGTGCCCGGCCGGCTCGGCCTCCCGGACTCGCCGCCACCCGCCGAGCGGTGCGGATCGCTCGCGATCAGGCCCACCGGAGCCCGTACGTGGGCGAGTGGGAGGCAGTCGATCAGCGGGGTCACTGGTTGACCTCGCTGGAGAGCACCGCGCCCAGGCCGTCGTCGCCGCGCAGCCGCCGGGCGAAGAGCACCGCGACGATCAGCTCGGGGACAGGCCAGGGGCGGGGCCGGGAGCGCGGCGCGGCGGTGGTGGCGGAGTTCCCCCGTACGGCGGCGGGCGCGCGGATCGGCCCGACCGCCGGGAATCCGTGTCCATGCGGTAGCGCCCGGGTGTCGGCGGGGTGACGGCCGGGGTCGCCCGTACTGTTCCGGCGGGGGGTCTTTCGTCCCGTGGGCGGAGGGCTTGTGGCCTCTGGCGGCGAGTCGTCGACGGGAGCAGGGTGGGAGCGGAGCAGGGTGGACGGGGCGTCAGGGCGCACCGGTCCCGACGCGGAACCAGTGGAGGAACGCACATGACGTCAACCGTGGTGGCCGGGGTCGACGGCTCACCGGAGAGCACCGCCGCCGCCCAGTGGGCCGCCGAGGAGGCGCAGCGCCGCGGGGCCTCGCTGAGGCTGGTGCACGCCTGGCCGTGGCTGACCGACGGGGTGTCCTCCTTCGCCGAGCCCGACGACCTGCCCGCCGCCGCCCAGCGCACCCTGGTCGAGGCCGCCGACGGCATCCGCGCGCGCCACCCCGAACTGGCCGTGGCCACCGACGCGGTGCTGGACGCCCCGGTCGACGGACTGGTGGCCGCCGCCGCGGACGCCGACCTGCTGGTGCTCGGCTCGCGCGGGCGCGGCGGCTTCACCGGGCTGCTGCTCGGCTCGGTCAGCATGGCGGTCGCCGGGCGCAGCGGCGCGCCGGTGGTCGTGGTGCGGGAGACCGGCTCTGCGGGTTCCAACGAGGTGGTGGTCGGCGTCGACGCGCACGCCCCCGAGGAGGAGGTGCTCGCCTTCGCCTTCCGGGAGGCGGCCCTGCGCGGTGCCCCGCTCCGGGCCGTGCACGGCTGGGACCTGCCGCCGCTGTTCGGCTACGCGGGCGGGGCCGTCCCGGCGGGCGAGGTCGAGCAGTTGGAGGCCCTGGAGGCGAAGCTGCTGTCGCTCGCCGTGGCCGGGCAGTGCGAGCAGCACCCGACCGTCGAGGTGGTCGAGGACGTCCGGCTGGGCGCCGCCCGCGGCCTGGTGGAGACCTCCGCCGGCGCCGCGCTGGTGGTGGTCGGCCGGCGGCGCCGCCCGAACGAGCTCGGCCCCCGGCTCGGCCGGGTCGCCCACGCGGCGCTGCACCACGCCGAGGCGCCGGTGGCGGTCGTTCCGCACGGCTGACGTACGGCCTGCCGGTCGAACGCGACGGCCCGGCGGCGCGGAACCGGTGACGTTC
>NZ_JBHXEG010000076.1:0-47962 GCF_042724935.1 Kitasatospora sp. NPDC127060 | reverse complement strand
ACCGGGCGCCTTCTGGCGGGACCTGCGAGTGCTCGCGATCGACGGCACCCAGATCGACGTCCCGGACAGCCACAGCAACGCCACGACCTTCGACGATCCCTGCCTCCAGGACCGCACGCCCACAGGCTTCCCGCAGGTCCGCGCAGTGGTCCTCGTCGAGGTCGGCACCCATGCCGTGGTGGACGCCGAGATCGGCGGCTGGCGCGACGGCGAGCCCGGCCTGGCGGAGCCGCTTGCCCGCTCGGTCGGACCGGACACCCTGGTCATCGCCGACCGCGGCTTCTGGAGCTCGGCGTTCTACCGCGACTTCCACGCGGTCCAGGGCGCCCACCTGCTCGCTCGGCTCCCGTCTAACAAGCTCGGGCGCAAGCAGTACGACCTGCCGGACGGCACCTACATCTCCGAGATCAGGCCGAGGAAGCAGAACATCCTCCGGGCGAAGAAGGCCGGCCGCCCGTTCCCGGAGGTGATGGTGTTCCGGGTGATCCCGTTCGCCGTTGACGGCAAGCCCTGGTGGCTGGCCACCACCCTGCTCGACCCACGGCAGCACCCGGCGGTGGAGCTGATCAACCTCTACCGGCAGCGGTGGGAGATCGAGATGGCGTTCGACGAGATCAAGAACCACCTCTCATGCGGCCGGACGGCGAAGTTCACCGGCTTCCCGTTCGTGCTCGGCCCTGGCGGCGTCCAGGAGGTCGCGCCACGAGGCGACGGTCGTCCGGCGGCGCAGCAGGGCGCGACGCTCCCGCTCGGTCATGCCACCCCAGACTCCGAACTCGATCCGGTGGTCGAGGGCGTGCGCCAGGCATTGGGTGCGGGAGGGGCAGCCGGAGCAGGTGGCCTTGGCGCGGGCTTGGTAGGCGTGGTTGGCGAACATCTCGTCCGGATCGGTGGTGCGGCAGGCCGCCGCTTCCCGCCAGTCTTCCTCGTGCAGCACTGGTGTCCTCCCCTACTTCGGTGCTGGGCTCAATCTAGGCGATCGGGATCATATGGTCGAGGATTTACCAGAAATGATTTCCTGGACCCGGTTCGCGGGTTTCTCGATTTCTTTCTGCGGTCACCTGGACGAGGCTCTTCCTGCGCCCTTTTGAGCTGGCTTCTCAGGGGCTTTTTTCCGGCCATGGATCTACAAGGTCAGTCAAATGGTGCGCAGTGCCGGGGCGCGAATGATCGCCGAGTTCAGCTCGACGGTTGGCGGCTTGGGATGGCCACCCGCCGAGCCATCGGAAAGGCTGCCATGGATAGTTCATTGGAACTGGGGTCGGGCAGCGGGTCAGAGGCTGCGGAGGACGGCGACGACCCTGCCCAGGATGGTGGCCTGATCGCCCGGTAGCGGTTCGTAGTCAGGATTGGCGGGCATGAGCCAGGTCTTCCCGTCCCGGCGTCGCAGCCGCTTGACGGTCGCCTCGCCGTCGAGCAGCGCGGCGACGATCTGGCCGTTCTCGGCCGTCGGCTGCCGTCGGATGGTGATCCAGTCGCCGTCGCAGATGCCCGCCTCGATCATGGAATCGCCCTTGACGGTGAGCGCGAACAGCTCGCCGTCGCCCACGAGTCGGTGGGGAAGCGGGAAGACGTCCTCGACGCTCTGCTCAGCCAGGATCGGCCCGCCTGCGGCGATCCGGCCGACCAGCGGTACGAACGAGGTGGCCGACGTGCCGTCAGCCTCGGTCGCCGGTGGTGCGGGGTGCCCGAGGCGATGGTTGGCCAGCACGTAGGCGCGGGGGCGGTGCGGGTCCCGGCGGACGACGTGCATCTTCTCCAGCCGTCCGATGACGTGGGAGACCGAGGACGTCGAGCTGAGCCCCACCGCCTTGCCGATCTCCCGCATCGAGGGCGGGTAGCCGCGCTCCTGGACGAAGTCCCGGATCGTGTACACGACCTGGCGCTGCCTGTCCGTCAGGCCGTCTGCGCCTACGCGAATGCCGGGCGGCCGTCCCGCGCGGACGGGCAGGGCTATGTCCTCCGACACGGTGTGGTCCTCTCCCTGGGGATCTTGGTGGACTGGCACTCTACGCCCGCCCGCCGGAGTGGTCTACGAACTTTCCATGGCGGCCAGCAGGGCGTCCACCTGCGCCGATGGTGCGCGAGCGGGATGCGGAGGCCAGTGCCGCGGGGGCCAGGGTGCCGGCGCCGAAGCGCGCGTTGGCGCGGTCGATGACGGGCTCCAGAGTCCTCGCGCTC
The DNA here is from genome assembly GCF_042724935.1 of Kitasatospora sp. NPDC127060. Taxonomy (NCBI): domain Bacteria; kingdom Bacillati; phylum Actinomycetota; class Actinomycetes; order Kitasatosporales; family Streptomycetaceae; genus Kitasatospora; species Kitasatospora sp. NPDC127060. Next base: position 45,781 of record NZ_JBHXEG010000076.1, on the reverse strand, counting down.
TCGGTGGGCCGGTCGAAGGTCAGCTGGACCGCCGCGGACTTCTCCTCGCGGAGGTCACCGGCGCGGGCGGTGACGGCGCGCACCCGGGCCCGTTGCAGGCCGAGACGGGCGTGGAGGCCATAGAGGGCGTCACGCAGCGCCGGGCTGTGCCCGGTCGCCTCGGGCAGGGTCCGGGAGCGGGTGGCGTGGGAGCGGTCGGCGAAGGTGACCTGGAGCTCGACGGCACGGGCGGCCTGGCCGGCGGCCCGGAGCCGGGCCCCGAGGTCGGTGGCGAGGTGGAGCAGCGCGCGGCGGACCTTGTCGGGGTCGAGGACGTCGTGGTCGAAGCGGGTGGTGGTGGAGATGGTCGCGGGCGGTCCGGAGGGGGTGACGGTGCGCCGGTCGGTGCCGTGGGTGCGTTCGAGCAGGAGGCGGCCGGTGGCGGCTCCGGCGATGCGCTGCACGGTGGCCGGCGGGAGGTCCGCGAGTTCGCCGACGGTGGCGATGCCGTAGCGGTGGAGCTTCTTCTCCAGGGCGGGCCCGATGCCGGGCAGGTGGCGCACGTCCTGGTGGTGGAGGAAGGCGAGTTGCCGGGCTGGGTCGTCGGGCAGGACGTGGATGGTGCCGGGGGTGGCGGTGTCGGCGGCGAGGGTGGCGAGCATGCGGTTGGGGCCGATGCCGCCGGTGGTGATCAGGCCGTAGCGGGCGGCCAGGCGGGTCTGGAGGAGGTCGGCGAGGCCGGCGGGCTCCTGGCCGAAGTAGCCGACGGCGCCGGCGAGCTGGAGCAGCGCCCGGTCCGGGGGCAGGGCCTGGACGACGGGGGTGATGTCGCCGAGGACGGCGAACAGGGAGCGGTAGGTCTCGAAGGAGGCACGGTGGAAGCGCAGGTGCAGGATCGTCGCCGCGGTGCTGGAGGTGGTAGTCATCGGTGCTCCCTGGCTGGGTGCGGGTGGCGAGCGTGGTCTGGCCCGGGTCTGTGGCCGGTACTGGTGCCGGGGGTTCCGGTCATCCTGCGGATCCGGGTGAGGCGTGCCAGAGCCGTCCGGCGCCGCCGGGGCCGGTTCGGTGCGGTCGGGGGTGCTGGTCCTGGTCCTGGTCCTGGTGGTCGCCGTGGGCGGGCGCGGCGAGCAGGTCGCGGACGGCGCGGGTGCCGCCTTCGGCTCGGGCGCGGGCGAGTTCGGCGAGGTCCCAGGCCCGGGCGCCGATGACCGAGATGGAGCGCCCGCGGTGCTGGACCTGGCCCCGGGCGACGATCAGCCAGGAGTGGAAGAGAGTGTGCGCGCAGGCGTCGTGGGTGTCGTCGAAGTAGGTCAGGTCGATCGGCTGGCCGCCGGCGCCGTCGTCCAGCGTCACGAAGATCGTCCGCCTCCCGGATTTCATCGGCGGTGTCTGGCTGGCGACCTTCGCGCCGGCGACCAGCACCGTCTCGCCCGGCTCGATACCGTGCAGCCGGGTGGACGGGGTGACGCCCAGTTCGGCGAGCAGCGCGTGGTGGTCGGCCATGAGGTGGCGGGAGGCGTCCATCCCGATCACCTCCAGCTCGGCGTTCAGCTGCTCAGTGGAAGTCATCTCCGGCAGGCCCGTGGCGGTGTCGGGCCCGTGAGCGGGGGCGGGCAGGGAGAGCTGGCCGGTGGTCGCGGCGGCGCGCTGGCGGGCATGCAGCTCGTCCAGGAGCAGCAGCAGGTCCCGGCGGCCGGTGCGGTTGCCGGTGACGGTGTCGAGCGCGCCGATGCGGGCCAGGCGCTGGGCGGTCGGCAGGCTCGGGCGGGCCCGCTCCCAGAAATCCTCGATGCCGGTGAACGGGCGCCCAGTGGTGATGCGTTCGACCTCGGCGTCGGTGATGCCCTTCACCGACGTCAGGGCCAGGCGCAGGCCTTCGCGGCCGTCGGCGAGCTCGGTGGTGTAGCCGGCTGCGGAGCAGGCGACGTCGACCGGCAGGATCGTCACGCCGCGGCGGCGGGCATCGGCGAGGACCAGGCGCAGCGGGTACATGCCGGGATCGGCCTGGAGCAGACCGGCGTAGAAGGCGGGTGCATGGTGGGCCTTGAGCCAGGCGGACTGGAGGACCGGCAGGGCGAACGCCGTCGCGTGAGCTGCGGCGAAGCCGTAATTACCCATCCCGAGCAGCTGGTTCCAGCAGGTGTCGATGACGGTGCGGTCGTAGCCGGCGGCGGCCGCGCGAGTGCGGAACCAGGACTCCAGCGCCGGGACGCGCTCAGGCTTGCCGAGGGCGCGGCGGGCCTCCTCCCCCATCGCCAGGTCCGACCTGGTCAGGATGGCGAAGCTCTTCGCGATCTGCTCGTTGAACACCAGCACGCCACCGGTGGCCTTCAACACGGGGATCAGATCGGGGTGGGGGTATCGGGGACGGCGGCCGCGGCGGACCTCCAGCCACGGCTTGACCATGTCGGCGGACAGCGGCCCGGGCCGGAACATCGCGATCTGGGTGATCAGATCCTGGAAGTCCTTGGGCTGGGAACGACCCAACAGGTCCCTCTGGCCTGGACTTTCGACCTGGAAGACGCCCAACGACTCACCCTCGCACAGGAGTTGATAAGAGGCTTCGTCGGTGAGCGGAACCTGCTCGCGGTCGTCCAGGTCGACCTTCTCGCCGGTGGTGCGCTCGATCTCGGCGACCGCGTACGCCATGGCGCTTTGGATGCGAACGCCCAAAATGTCCAGTTTCAAGAGTCCAAGATCTTCGACGTCTTCCTTGTCGTACTGGCTCATCGGGAGATGCTCGCCGGCGGTGGGCATCACCGGTGTGCGGGCGAGCAGGGTGTGGTCGGACAACAAGACACCACAGGGGTGCATCGCGATTCCGCGGGGAAGTGCGTCCAGGCCTTCGACCAGGTCCCACAGCCGCCCGTAGCGCTCGGCCTGTTCGGCGACGTGGCGCAGTTCGGGGAGTTCGGCCATTGCGGTACGGGCGTCCTTCGCGCGGATGTGCGGGAAGGCCTTGGCGAGGCGGTCGACCTCGGCCGGGTCGATGCCCATGGCCAGGCCCGCGTCGCGGATCGCCCAGCGGACCCGGTAGGTCTCGGGCATCGACACGGTGGCGACGCGCTCGGGCCCGAACCGGTCCAGGACGGCGCGGTAGCAGTCGATGCGGCGCTCCGATTCGACGTCGACGTCGATGTCGGGCAGTGAGGTACGCCGGTAGGAGAGGAACCGCTCCATGATGAGGTCGTGGTCGAGCGGCATCGCCACCGCGATGCCCAGCAGGTGGACCACGAGAGAGCCGGCCGCTGAGCCGCGCGCTGCGACCCGGATGCCCATCTCCTTGATGTCGGCGACAACCCGGGCGACGGTGAGGAAGAAGGTGGGCCAGCCGAGCGCCGAGATGAGCTCCAACTCCTCGGCCAGACGGCGGACGGCGTCCGGGCGGCGGTCGTAGCCGCGGCGCACCATCTCCGCCTCGCAGAGCTCGCGCAGCACCCGCGCCGAGGTTCCCGGGGCGAGCCCGAGACGGTCTTCCTCGGGGAAGTGCACCCGGCCGATCCCGAGGTCGGACTTCGGATCGAGGCGGCACTCGGCCGCCGTGCGGGCGGTCACCGCCAGCAGGCGCTGGCCGCCGGACGGACCCTGCCCGGCCGCCTCCGCGACTTCGGCGGCGAGCTCGGCCATCTCGGCCGGGCCCTTGAGCCACCGCTCGCCGTTGCACACGGCGCCGTGCTGCACGGGGCGCAGCAGCCGGGCGGCGTCCAGGACGTCGGCGATGGGGCCCTGGCCCGGGTCGGCGTAGCGCACGGCGTTGGTGAGCACCGGGAGGAGGTCGAGGTCGGCGGCCAGACCGATGGTGCGGGCGGCCAGGCGCAGGCTGCCGGGGCCGGTGCCGGTACGGCGCAGGTGGACGGCTTCCAGGCGCAGGTGGGGGCCGAACCAGGTCCGCCAGGGGGCGAGGAGCTCGGTGGCACGATCGGGGCGGCCGGCGGCGAGCGCGCGGACCGGTTCCGAGCCGGGGCCGAGCAGGGCGGTGAGGCCTTCGGTGTGGGCGGCGAGGACCTCCAGCGGGACGACGGGCTGGCCGCCGCCGCGTTCGGCCCTGGCCGCCCAGGCCGCGCTGATGAGGGCGCAGAGGTTGGCCCAGCCGGTGCGGTCGCGGGCCAGCAGGGTGATCCGCGGGGCGGTCTCGTCGACGAAGACGCCTCCCCTGGCGGGGGTGCGGCGCTTCTCGGTGGGCCGGGCGGGCTGCTCGACCAGGCCGACGGCGAGGTCGGCGCCGAAGATTGGCCGCACCCCGGCCTTCGCGCAGGCCTTCGCGTGCCGGACGGCGCCGGAGACGGTGTCGCGGTCGGTCAGCGCCAGCTCGGTGATGCCGCGCTCCGCGGCCCGCTCGGCGAGCGCGGCGGGCAAGGACGCTCCGTAGCGCACCGAGTAGCCCGAGGCGGTGTGCAGATGCGACGTGAGCACCCTGCACCACCTCCACTCCAGTCCGGTCCCCCTTCGTCTCGTCGATCCCGGCTCCCCTCCGGCTCCCATATTCGATACTACGTTCGATTAAGGGCGCAAGCCGCATTACCGCAGGTGGAGGACATGGAACAGTGCGTACTGCCTCAGCCACGGCCGGACCGGTGCCGCTTCCCACGCCGCCAGATGCTCGACCGGCATCCGGGGCCAAGACCCGTCCGCCCGGGCCGGCAGCTTGAGGCCATGGGGGGCTCGACGACCTCTGATCGGTAGCTGAGCGGCAAAAGACGTGGTTGCCAACGAAATTGCCGAGGATGATGTTGCCCACTGCGCGTTCGCTCGACCTGAGGGGATCCCACGATGCCGCTTGACTGGACCCGCATCGGCTCCGGGGACAAGGACCCGCTGCTTCATCCACGTGAGATCTATGCGGCGCTGCCGAGTCGGCCCTGGCCCTACCTGCGGCACGAGCAGGGTGAGGTGCTGGAGAAGTGGTTCGCCCGCAACACCGACCGGGACGTGGTGATCAAGCAGAACACCGGTGAGGGGAAGACGGTCGTCGGCCTGCTCATCGCGCGCAGTGACCGTAGCTGACCGGCTGCCCTCGTCGGCGCCACGGCAGTTCCAGCGGACGTCGGCGGGCCTCAGCAGGGGCCCGCCGACCGGGAACGCGGCCCCGGGTGGGCGGGCGGCGCGCGGGATTGAGGCGGATCGCGGCACGACGCGGCGGATTCGGTTCGGGGAGAAGCGGCTCCGCGCGGTAAGCTCCCGGGCGAGCAGGATGCGCACGTTCGTCGCCGCCGTCACCCGCCCACACCGGCCGGTGACCACTGCCAAACGATGCGGCACCAGCCCACGGAACCTGAAAGGAATCAGCCTGAAGGCCGCAGGCGCCGGGCATTGTGAACCGCGATCAGGTGGTGGCGCTCAGCGCTGGGATCATGCGGCGGACAAGGGACACCGTTTCCGCAGGACTCAGCTTGATTCCGTTGTACCCGATGGTCATGCAGTAGCAGATGAGCCAGTGCATGACCGCAGTCCGCCGCAGCGCTGCGGGGGCCTGTTGCCACATCTCGGCGACGCCCTCCGTACCTCGCTCCCAGTGGGCGAGCCGCATCGACAGGACCAGGGCGACGTCGGGCTGGGCAGTCCTCGCGTTACGCCGCAGTTTGTCGGCGGCCTCGTGCGGCGCCAGCCCGTAAGCGGGCCGGGCGGCCAAGGGGGCGAACAGCAGCTGGACGTCCCACATGGCCTCCTCGCCTCGCCGTTCCAGCTCCGCAGCCAGCCAGAGCCCTGCGGCTGGGCTGGCGGTCGCCACAGTATCTTCGAGGGCGGTCTCGACGAGATCGTGGAGCTGAAGGTCGGAGCTGCTCATCCTGGGACCGTACCTGGCCGCTGCCGCTCGTCCGCACGCTCGGCGGTTCCCCGCTGCGCCAGGGCGGCCGGGGCGGGATCGCCCCGGCCGGTCGGGGGTCAGGTGAGGCAGGCGGCGACCAGGTCGGCGAATTCGTCCGGGGTGAGGATGCGGATACCGAGCTCTTCGGCCTTGGCGCGCTTGGAGCCGGCCTTCTCGCCGGCCACCAGCAGGGTGGTGCGCTTGGAGACGGAGGAAGAGGCCTTGCCGCCCGCGCGGTCGATCAGCTCGTTCATCTCGGTGCGGGAGAGCTCGGCGAGAGCTCCGGTCATGCTGCCTGTGACGACGACCGCTTCGCCGGCGAGCGGGCCAGCGTCGGCCCCGGTGTCCTCTCCGGTGGCCGCGGCGGCCGGGGCGGTTTCCGTGGTGCCCACGCCCAACTCGGCGAGGCGGTCCAGCAGCGGGGCGAGGTCAACAAGTTCGGCGACGAGGACCCGGGCCTTCTCCGTGCCGATGCCGTCCACCGTCGCCAGGGTCTCGGCGTCGGCGGCGCGGATCGCCGCCATGGAGCCGAAGTGCGCGGCGATCCGGCGGGACATGGTGCGCCCCGTGCCCCGGATGCCGAGCGCGCAGAAGACCCGGTTGAGCGGCTGGGTGCGGGCGGTCTCGATCGCGGCGAGTAGGTTGTCCGTACTGGTCTCGCCCGGTCAGTGGTGCCGGCCTGAGCGCGGGGCGGGTCCGGTTGCGGAGGAGGAAGTCCGGGACGCTTCACATGGTGGTCGGCTCTGGCTGTGCCGACAGGTTGACGACGCGGGTTCCGGGCGGGGCCTGGTCGGCCACGGCGCGGTGCTCGGTGGCGCCGGCGGTCAGGACCACCAGCCCGGCCAGTTCGTCCCGGCCCGCGCGATGGGCGGCTGGCCGCAGGACGGCGTACGGGCGGCCGGCGGCGTATACCGGCAGGCCGCCGGCCCAACGGGGCTGCGCGATCTCCTCGTGGCCCAAGCGGGCAGGCCGCCCGCTGTCGACCTCGACCCACCGGGCGGCTGCGGCCTCCAGCCGGAAGCGCCGCCCGATCGGCATGACGGCCCGCCAGTCCTGCCCTGCCCCCGGCGCAGCCCATCCCTCGCGCCGCTCTCTACGCCGCCGCTGTTCCTCGTCGGCCTGCTTGGCCCGGTGCTCGCTGTCGGCCTCGGCGTGGGCCTGCGCCCGCTCGACGTAGCGGGGTGCAGTCCACAGGATCCGGTGATCGTCGTCCTCGGCGGGCAGCCGATGGGGGGCGATCCGGTCGCCGAGCACCCAGGCGACGACGTCGTCCAGGGACGCGCTGACGTTCTCCCAGCGGCCGTGGCCGTGCGGGCAACGGCACTTCTTGCGGCAAGGCGAGACAGTGAAGCGGCCGACGCCGCCGTGCACGGTCCAGTTCTCAGTGGTAGCCGGCCCGCGGGCGGAGACCACCACCGTGGGCGCCGCGCCCACCCAGCCCCGGGAGGACAGCGCCACCCAGCACACGGCGATGCCGGCCCCGGCGTAGCGGGCGGTGCGCTCGCGGAGCTCGTCTCGGGTGATCGGGGAGAGCTGCGCCTCCCAGGCCATGCGGCGGGCGCCGTCGGTGGAGGAGGCCATCACGTCGGCGCGCCAGGACCCGTCCGGTGCGCGGACCTCCAGCTCGGCGTACCAGCCGGCGGCCCGGATCGCGTGCGCGAGCTGGAGCTTGGTCAGGTGGTGCTCCATGCTCTCCTGCGCCAGCGCGCAGGTCGGGGAGCCGCGGTCATGGGAGAAGAACCGCATCCCCGTGGGCGAGACCTTGGCGTGCACCCCGTGGCCGCACTCCGGGCACCCGAGCGGGACCCGCGGTCGTGCGCGGTGGACCGCTGTCCACGCCCAGCCGCAGCCCATGTCGTCCCGGGTTGCGTCCAGTCGGCCCCGCTGCGCGTGCACGGCGGTGAACGTCACCGCTCCCCCTCTCCCCCTGGCGGTTCCCGGCCGCCAACCATCCTCCCCTCCCGCATCCCGGCCGAACCCCCGCCGACCGGGGGCGGCCGGACCGCTCGGGGGTTCGGCCGGCCGCCCAGTTCCACAGTGCCGTCGCCCGGCTGCTGTCGCAGTTCGGGCTACGCCGACGCGGCGTCAGCAGACGGGAAAGTTAACTGGCGAGCTGGGCGGGAGCAGGATCGCCGTCGCGGTGGCGGTGCGGCTTCAGCCGGTGCCATCAGCCAGGCGGCGCTTGATCGCCGTGAGGTCGTCGGGCGGGGAGATGCTCATCCTCCGGGTGTCGGAGTCGACGGCGGTAATCGACATCAGGGTTTTGGCGCGCCACCAGAACACCCGGGGCGAGAGCCAGCCGCGGCCGCGCAGACCTTCGTCGCAGCCGCCGAGGCGCACGCCCAGCGGATCAAGAAGCCAACGCCACCAGATCCGCCGCAGCGCTCCTGCGTACCGCAAACCGCCGCCGCAGGGGTGGCGGCCACCCTACGATCGGTCACCATGACCACCGGACAGTGGACCTGCCCTCGCTGCGGTGCCCCGCCCCGAACCGACTGCCGAACTGCCAAGGGGCGCAGCCGCAGCGCTCACTGGCGGCGGTGGTGGCTGGCCCGGATTCTGGAATCCGGGGAACAGGCGGTGTTGTCGGCGACGGACTTCGAGCGGCTGATGCACGCGGTGGAGGTCGCCACGGGGCGTGGTGACCGGTGGGCGTCCGGACCGGAGCCTCTGGCCGTCCCAGGTGGGGGCCATGAGCAGCTGCGGACGCTGTTCGACCTCCTCTCCATGCAGAGCTACGTCCAACGGTGGCTCACGGCCTTGGACGGCGCGCCGGTGGACACCACCCGGCTCGCGGCCTGCGCCCAGAACACGGCCGACCGGATCGCCGAGACCACCGGCGTCCTGCGGGAGGTCATGGCCGGGCTTCCGGTCGACGGCTCGGTACTTCCGGGCGACCGGGCCCCAGCCGCGGACGAGCTCGCCCGGGCGCGCGCCCGCGGGGAAATCCTGGCCGTCGCCTGCCGCTTCGAGGCGCGCTTGGCCGCCGAACGCACGGCCCACGAGACCACGACCCGCTGGACCGTCGTCGCCGACGAACACCGCCGCTACGAGGCACACTCCGCCGACGGCGTCCGGGTCAGGGCCTGGTCGGCCCTGCCTGCCGCCTTTGAGTCCGAACTGTCCACCTGGAGCACTCCCCCGGCGCGCCCCGAGGTCCACTACCCCGCGGGCCGCCCCACACACCTCCCCGAGCGCCTGGACATGACCGAGGCCGACATCAACAGGGCCCCCGGTCCCTGCGACACAGCCGACGGCGAGTACGAGCGCTACACGCAGGACTACGCGGCCGGCCAGCACGCGCGCCAGGTCGAGGAGTACCTCACGGTGCTGGGCACCCACCTGGCCGTCGACGAGGTCGAGGCGTTCTACGCCGAGCGCTGCGCCGTCCTCAACGCCACCGCTGCACAGCTCCCCCGTCTGACGCCGGATCCGGACGGGCTGCAGGAGTGGCACACCTGGTCCGGCGCGCACACGTGGGTCGACCCGCGGACGATCGTGCGCACCGCGGACCCCGTGGCCTGGGGCACCATCAGCCGGGAGCGGGACCGCGCCGGCGCGGTGTGGATCCCGGAGGCGATCCGCCAGTGGCTGACCACCGACGACGTCCCGGGTCTGCTCCGCAAGGCGATGACCGCCGACTCCCCGGTGCAGCTGCACCGACTGCCCGGACCGGCCGGTCCCCTGCACACCCAGTACACCGACGGCACGCACCGCACCCACCTGTTCAGGATCCTGGAGTCGCCGGCCATCTTCGCGTACGTCAACGGCCCGAACCTGCCGACCCGGCTGACCCCTGCGGACGTCTGCGGGCCGGACGCGGAGAGCGAGGCGTTGCAGGAGGTCGCTGACATCTGGGGTGGCCTGTACGCCCGGGGCGTTCTGCGGGGGACCCTCCACGTGCCGGGCTGGCGCGGCTGCCTGCTGGACCTCACGTCCGTGCCCGCGATCTGGCTCCTCTACCCGCCGCGACTCGCCGCCGCCTACGGACGCCGCTACGCCGAGATCTACCTGGGGGCGTGGGAGCGTGTCGGCATTCCCGAGGCCGCGTTTGACTCTCCCGAGAGCTGGCTCGCCTGGGCCCGCACCCCGCCCGGCTGAATGCCACCGATCACCCCTGACGGCGCCTCAGGCAGCCGTTTCGGCTTGGCGGCGTACCGGCCTGCCTTGCCGGAGCGCGGTGATCGCCACGACGGCGGTGAACACGGTCAGCGCCGCCACCAGCCCGTAGCGCACCGCGAGCCGGTTGGTCACCGCCGCCATCAGGTCGTAACCAACGTGGGCCGTCATGAGCGGCAGGACCGCACCGGACCTGAGATACAGCAGCACGCACGTGACCGCCCAGGGTGCGACCTGCAGCACGGCCAGGCCGTACTCGATGTGATACGCCAGCCGCACACCGGCAAGGACGACGACGAGCCCGATGAGACCGGCTCGGCGCAGGCGGGGGTTGGAGACCTGCTGGGCGAGCCGCCAGGCGGCCAGGACGGGAACGACCAGCACCACGATCTCCTCGCTCACGCCGGCCGCCAGTGATGAAGCGGCGTCGCCGAGAAACGATGTGTGGGCGGAACTGCGGCGGCCGCTTTCGCCCCTGGCCAAGCGGCCGCGACGGCAATCACCAGGTAGCAGACGGTCACGTACCCTGCGGCGGCCCAGGCAACAGTGCGCATGGGCGCACGAACCCGTGGCGGCGGGAGTGGCGCGTGTTCAGGAAGCACCTCGGCCAGCATCCGAATGATCCGCACGCCCCACGCCCTCCCCGCCGACCCGTCGATCCCCTGGACGCCCCAGACTAGGACCAGATCGCGGTGTGGTGCGGCCCTGCGGCCGTGCTGGGGGTTTTCGCCATGGCGGCGGTCGTCGCATGCGTCGTCGCGCTGAGCCGGTCTGGTCTCCGGTGAACGCGAGCGGTCGGCCCGACGGCGCGCGGGTCGGCCCGGCGCGGGCAGGCGGCGCGCGGTTGCGGTGCAGTTGTCCGGTTGAGTCCTCGGTGCCGCTGGGAACCGCCCTACGCCGATAGGCTTCCGCAGTGACCGGTGCCCCGTCTCTCGACAACCTTCTGCGGCGTGCTCTGCTCGCCTTCAACCCGCGTGTGCTGCATGCCGGTGCTGTATCTGGGGTGCCCGCCCCGGCGGAGCGCCGGTTCCTGACCTTCGTCTCCGCCGGGAGGAACTGAGTGGTGGGTCGTTCCAATCCGGAGAGTTCCTCGCACAGCTGCGCGGACGTAGAAAGGGATCCGGTGGAGAGCGTGGACGAGCTCGGGCGGGACATCGGTGGCCTCCTCGCCGCGATGGCGGACCTGCGCCCCCGTGAGGACGGTGACAGCGGTCCGGCGCTGATGGCGCTCGGCGGCGTCGGGCGGCAGGAAGGCGAGCGGGTCGTGGACCTGGACGCCCCGCTGCTGGGCCATGCCACCCGCGAGATCCGCGACCTCCTCAAGCGTGGCGACCCGTTCGGGCTTCACCTCCGCGACGCCCAGCGCGCTGTCCACCTCGACCGTGACCGGTGCCTGGCGCTGCTGACCGCCGCCGTCGAAGCCGGGTACCTGACCGCGCCCGAGGACCTCCACGAGGCCCGGCACTGCTACAACTGCCGCACCGACGACTGCGAGTACCACGACTACCGGACCTGGACGCTGACCCCCGCCGGGCGGAGCCTGGCCCACGCCTCCGGCCGCAAGCCGTCCACCCGCAAGAACGCCGACGCGCTGGTCGCCAAGGTGGTCAAGGCCGCCAAGGCGGTCAACGCCGACCCCGACGCGACGCTGTGGTGGGTCAAGGAGATCCGCGCAGTGGGCCCGTACGCCGATGCCGGCCAGGAGCAGTTGCTCCACGTCGACCTCGCCGTGGACCTGCGGCCGCGCCTGGACGACCCGGCTGAGCAGCGCAAGGCTGAACAACGCCTGCGCGATGCCGCCCGGGATCGCGGGGAGCGGGAGCGGGTGTGGGACATGGTCGGCTACGGCCACTGGCGTACCCGGCTCGCGCTCGCCGGACGCAGCAAGGTCGTCAGGTTGTTCCGCCCAGCCGAGGGCCTTGAGGGGCCGGCACTCTTCCGTGAGGAGCGGGATCTGACCGCCCCTGCGGTGGCGAGCGTGCCGTATCAGCGGCCTGCGGAGGCGCCGTTGGGGGCCTGCTCGTGGTGTGGGCGGGAGGTTCGGGCCGCGCGGGTCGCTCAGCGCGGTGCCGCGCTGGCTTCTTCCCCGATCGGGCTGTGCGAGCAGTGCCTGTCGCTGGGCTGGACCGGTGATCTCCAGTACCAGGGATCGGCTGAGGTGTGGGCGTGGCCTGTTGTCCGGGACCTGTGCGGGTCGCTGCCAGAGGCGCCGTTCCACGGGGCCGGGTGTGCCCTGTGCGGGCGCGAGGGTGCGGTGGAGCAGCCGTGGTGGCCCGGTGACGTACGGGACGGCTCCGGCGGGGACGGGCACGAGCCCATCGTGCTCAGGTTGTGTGACGTGTGTCCGGGGCTGCTGGAGTTGGTCGACGCCCCCGGCCGCGAGGGCTGGTGGTGCGCCCGGCACCAGGCCGCGTGCTTGGCTGGCATGCACGCCCTGCTGCGTCGCCACGCCGGTGTCGAGGAGGTCCCCGGTGTCAAGAAGGCCCGCAAGGTACCGCGGCTGACCGCGCTGCACCGGGACGTGCTGGCCCGGGTGGCCGAGCACGGGGCGTTGTCGGCCTTGGACCTGGCCCGGGCCCCGTTCAGCCAGGACCACCAGGACTACCGATGGTGGCAAGTGCGGCTGGCCCACCTGTTCGACAACCGTCTCATCGCCGCGGTCCGCGCCGGGGGTGACGAGGCCCGGGCGCTCGTGCGGGCTGCCAGCGACCTGGAGCGGGACCTGGCCACGCGGCTCGGTGCGCTGTACACGCCGGGGCCGGTCTGGGACGGGGAACGGGTGGTCGAGCCCGCGCCGCCTGCGGGCTGGGCCGAACTTCGCGGCCAGGCCGAGCAGGAGGCGGCCCGGCTGGACCGGGAGGCGCTGCGGCGGCGTGCGGACCATCCGGTGCCCGAGGCTGTCCGCGGCCGCTGGGGGTAGCCGTCTGCACCCCGCTTCCCTCTGCCGGCTCATCCGCTGCGTCCCCGCTCTGCAGATGTCCGAGGACACCCTCCTCGACGCGATCGGCGGCAAACAGGACCACCAGTACTGGCCCCTGCCCGAACCCCCGTCCGACCGGATCGGACGTCCCGCCCCCGAGCTGCCCGCAGACCGTCCCTGACCACCACACCCGTCCGCCCCAGGCCGCCGTGGTGCGGCGGTCGTGCCGTCCTCCCTTTGACCGACAGGAGTTCCCTGGCGATGACCCAGCACGCACCCACGTCCCGGACCGGGCTGGCCGCTACCGCGCTGAGGGTTCCCTCAACCGGGCGGGAACTGGTCACGGCGGTGTGCGCGTTCCACGGCCGCTCAGCGCCCGGCCCCGGCCTCGCGGCGCGGCTGGTGAGCCGGGCGTTCACAGCGCTGGACCAGGTGCCGCTCGATGTCCGCCTCTACGTCCATGATCTCCAGGCCACGGCCGAGGAGTGGCCGGCCCTGCCGATCACGCTGCCGCCGACACCGTGGCAGGCCGCCACTCTCATCGACGACCTGGCCGCACTGGTCACGGGCCTGTCGGCGGCCGAACTGCGCGAGGCTGCCGAGGGCCTGGCCCTCACCCGTGGAGAGGTCGCACTGGCCTACGACTCGCCCACCCTCGCCGGGGGTTGGCCGGACGGGGATGAGCCACTGCTCGATACCGCGACACAGCCACGAGGGCGCCGCGCCCGGGAAGCCGAACTGCTCCAGATGTTCGACCACGTGGGCCCGCACGACTGGACCCCCGAGCAGATCGACGCCGTCCGCAAGGCCCTCCTGATCCGCCTCTCCGGCCTCGGCGACGCCCTCCTGCGCGTCTCCGCGCTCCCGCCCGCCACCCTGGACTGGCAGGCCGACGGCGAGCGGCTCACAGCACGGGTGCCCGTGCCCGGCGCGCCCCAGCCCCTGGAAGCCCAGGTGGCCGCCGTACCCGTCGAACCGCACCCCTTCACCTCGTGGAACGATCCGGTTTGGGGCCCCACCGACGCGGCCGCGTCCCGCGAGCGCTGGCGGTGGAGCGTGGGCTGGCGTTCCGCCGACGGCGCGTTCCACACCGATACCGGAAGTACCGAGGCGACGGAGGCCGCGGCCCGGTTCGGCGCGGAGCAGACCCTCGCCGCCTACGCCGCGCAGGCACCGATCGTGCGCCAGCGGCTGCGCTACCGCCTCCTGGTGCCACGGCAACCCGACACGCTGGCCATGAGCGACCCCGCTGTCCTGGTGCTGGGCCTGCGGCCGCTGCTGGAGGCGGTCTGCGACGAGTACCGGTCCGAGGCGAGCCACCAGGAGCCCGCGACCGGGTGGCGGGTCCTGCCCCACCAGGACGAGAACCAGGAGCGCAGCCTTGTCGCGATCCTCCTCGACGACTGCTCCCTTCCCTACCCCGAGCTCGGCGACCCGGCCAACGACGCCGACCCGGCCAGCGCTGCGTTCGAGGACTTCCTGCGCTCCCACGCCGTCATCCTCACCCCGCCCGCCCGCGCCTACCTGGCCGGGCTCTCCCACGCCGGGCCCGGCGAGCTCCCGCTACGCCAGCGGCACGAGGCAGCAATGCGCGCGGTGTTCGCCGTCGGCGGCGAAGCGGCCGACCTGCTGGCCGCCGAGGCCGGCCCCCTGCCCGACGGCACGGCCTGGATCGACCTCCTGGACGCTGCGGCGCTGGAGGAGTTCCTCGCCGCCACGGAGTCCGATCAGGCCCCGTGACTGCAGACCGGGCAAGGCCCCGGCGTGAGCGCCGTCAGACGTCGGTGAGATGGGTGCACGCGCCGGGGCAGTGCATCACCATCTGGCCCGCCCCAACTGCCGGTCGAGCAGTACGTCCAGAAGCTGGAGCAGCGGAGCACCGCGGCCAGCATCGGCACCCCACTTGCCCCCACCTGCGGAGAGCTGGGGGCAGACACGCGGTTACCCGGCGCTCCACCCACTGCGCCTTGGGGCGGTGGCGGCCCCGCCGCGCCGTACAGCCTCGCCCATCGCCTCGTGGACGGCTTGGGCGGCGGCCCAAGTCGGTGCCGGCACCGGGGCGTCCTCGACGGCGTACCACTCATCGGCACCGTCGTACTGGACGGCAAGCAGCGCTTGCTGGCCGTCCCACGTGGTGCGCAGCGTGAGGTCGCCGGTGATCACCCCGACCTCGACCGTCATCACGCCGCCCGGTCCGGACGGGATGCCGACGGTTACCAGCGGTCGGGCGGCAGGGTCCGGAGTTGGGGTGCTGGGGGCGGTCATGATCCCGCCGGGCAGGTGTCGAGCATCTGGCCGAGGGCTGTCTTCTCCGGCTCGGTGACGGTCAGCTTGTAGTAGGTCTTGACGTTGGTCCAGGCCTCCGCGTAGCGGCACCAGGCCGTCTGGGACGGAGGCTTCCACTGGTCCGGCGTCTGGTCGCCTTTCGCCCTGTTGGAGGCGGCGGAGACTGCGAGGAGCTGGGGCCGGGTCAGGTCGTTGGCGAAGGCCTTGCGCTGCTCGTCCGTCCAGCTGTCCGCCCCGGCGCGCCAGCCGGCGGCGAGGGGCACCAGGTGGTCGATGTCGACCTTGGAGGCGTCGGTGAACTGGAGCCCGTCGTAGACCGAGATCCAGGTGCCGGAGGTGGAGCGGCACTGTGCGTCCGTCACCACCGACTGCCCGTCTCTCTTGAGCACGCTCTCGCGGGTGTCACACGCGGCTCCTTGGGAGGCCCAGTGGGGGAAGTGATCACGGGAGTAGCCGGTCATCGGTCGCGGCGGCGCGACCGTCAGCGCCGTCAACTGCACTCGGGCCGTGGCAGCGTCCGTGGGCTGCGGCCCCGGCCAGCCGACAGCGGCGGAGGACGGGGGGGCCGCGTCCGCAGCGGGCCTGTCGGAGGTCGTGGCCTTGGTGCAGGCACCGAGCAGCGTGACCGCGAGGATCGCCGTGCTGGCCCGGAGAACGGTCGATCCGGCTGGTCGCGTGGTGGAGGGCATGGGCAGCAGCTTGCCCGCCACGGCCGTGGTCACCAAGTGCGCCACGCCTACGGGCTGACTGCCCGGCGGAGGCCCCCGGACGCTCTGCGCTGTGCGGCCGGCCGGGGCCCGGGGCTGGGGGGTGCCCGGGTCCTGGCCAGGGGAGGCTCGGCCGTGCGGGGCGCGACCGCTCTGCTCGGCGACCCGACCGAAGTGCCTGGTCGGCTCGCCGTCGTGCCGTGAATGCTAGACCTGCCGTCTGCGTGGCGCTTCCACCCGGACCACCTCCAGTGCATGCGCGACATCGATGCGATGGTCAACACCTGGGACGAGTACGGCCCCTTCAGCGAGGCAGACCTCGCCCAGCGCGACGCCGAGGTCCGGGCGATCTACGACCGGTACGCCAGCCGCTACCCCGGCCGCGTCCTCGCGCCGTGGGAGGAGTGAGCCGGCCAGCGCCCCCGGCCGTCACATCCCCCAACCACCGGTAGGCCGCACCGCAGTCCGAGGCGCCGGGGCGGGAACGGGGGCAGGCTGGCGGTATGGCCGGGGACCGGAATGCGGAGTTCGCCGCCCTCGCCCGCCAGGCCGTGACCTGCGCGGGCGGCCTGCGGCTGCTGATCGAGCGGATGAGCGATCTCGGCTGGCGGATGCAGGACTACAGCGACGAGGACCTGCTCAATGTCGCCTCCGCCCTGCGCGGCACCGCGATCCTGATCACCCTCGACACCGGCCACATGGACCTGTACGCCGAGCTCACCGGCCACCGGGCGCACGAGGTCCGCGACGGCGTTCGGTGGCCTAACGCATGGCGGTCTTCTCGTCGAGCCCAAAGACCTCGGCGAGGTGGAGCGGTTCGGGGCCGTGGACCATGGCCTCTTCGAGCTCTCGGTCGACACGGAGCCGCTCCAGCGTCGCGGCCCGGCCGCGCATCGCGGCGCTGATCCAGTGGTTGCTGGCCCGGGTGGTCCGGTTCGCGGTCTGGTTGTTGATCAGCAGGTGGAGGTTCGCCGTGTTCGGCCAGTGGGCGCGCCGGTGCTCCAGCCAGTCCAGCAGCAGCTTCAAGGTCAGGTCGTCGAGGGGGCGAACGCGGCCGGCGATGGTCAGCCGCCGGTTGCCAATGTCGACGTCATCGAGAATGAGCGTGCCGATCTGGGCGACCCGGGCGGCGTGGACCGCGGCGAAGGCGAGGATGAGTCGTGTCGCCGGGGTGGTGGCCTCTGCGACGGCCCGGTGGGGAGCCTCGGCGCGCCGCTCGCGGATACAGATCCCCCAAATCGGAGACAATTGTCTCCGGCAGGGCTATGGTGGAGACACGACGAAGGGATGGCCGGCGTCGATTGCGACCCGCCACCGGCCACCCCATGACCGGAGAGGAACCCCTCCAGTGAGCGTTACCGTACCGCCTGCTGTCATCCGCGACCCCCGCCACCTGGCCGACTACCTCAACGTCCACGAAATGCCCGGCCGCCGATCGATGACCGCGATCACCCGACTGCGTCGCGAGCGCGCCAAGCTGCGCCCGCTGCCCGTGGTGCCGGAGTCGGTGGAGGTCCGGGCGCAGCGCCGGGTGCTGGCCGCCGCTGTGGCGGAGATCGAGCGGCGTGGTGGTGA
Organism: Kitasatospora sp. NPDC127060; assembly: GCF_042724935.1. Classification (NCBI taxonomy): domain Bacteria; kingdom Bacillati; phylum Actinomycetota; class Actinomycetes; order Kitasatosporales; family Streptomycetaceae; genus Kitasatospora; species Kitasatospora sp. NPDC127060. Next base: position 28,389 of record NZ_JBHXEG010000076.1, on the reverse strand, counting down.
GACCGAGATCGTCTCCGAGAGCACCAAGGTCCGCCTGCACATCGCCGTTCGCGACGTGAGCACCGGCATGATGCTGCTGCGGGCCGAGGGGTGGCGCTACTACTCCCGTCGGTTCGGCCACCGGCGGGCGGAACTGGCTTACGTGGTCGGGCGTGACGACGCGGGGCCGTGGGCGGTGAGGGTGCCGGGCACGATGACCACGCTGCGGGACGCTCTGGCGTGGATGGAACCGGCCGAGGTCACCAAGGCCCGCGCCGCCGGCCGCCGCGTGTGGCGCCAGGGCGACGTGTACGCGATCGAGACGACGGCGGCCCACGACGGGCGAGGCGTCGACCTGCTGCCCGATGCTCACGAGTGGCGCCCGGGAACCCGCTACCTGGTCCACCGGCCGGAGGACGGCCGTCGCCACCGGCCGCTCAAGCTGACCCCGCCGGTGCGGTTCGTGCGCCAGCGGGTGCTGGAGATGGGCCGCAGCGGCGCCCGCGCCTTCGGCGACTGAACGTCCCCGCCCGCCCTCGGGGCGGCCGCCCGGCCGCCCCACCCCACCCCGCCCCGCCCCTGAACGGAGACACCCCATGGCCGACACCCGCATCCAGACCCGGGTGAGCGATGAACTCGCCGCCTGGCTGGACGACCGCGACCAGCGCATGATGACCGGCACCGTCCACATCCAGGCCAAGCTCGAACTGGGCATGTGGCGCGGGGCCCTAGCCGCCGAACTGCGCCGCATCCGGCTGACGTTGAACCAGGCGAACTGCATCGCCGACATCCTCAACGGCACCCTCATCACCCCCGCCCTGGCCGGTAGCGCCCCCCTGGTCTACTACGAGGTGGCCGACGCCTTCCAGCTGGTCCGCGACTCGCCGCTGCCCTACGAGGAGAGCACCTACGGCGCCAAGTGGGAGATCGATGAGCAGGCCCTGCTCACCTACCTGCGGTCCCTTGGGCCGACGGCCGACCACGCCCTGCACGACGCGGTCAGCCGCTGGTGGGCCGCAGACCACAAGGACACCCGTGAAGGATGGGCCGCGGTCGGACTCACAGTGGTTCCCGACCCCGTCCGAAACGAGGACGGTGGCGAGGACACCACCGGCTCCAGCACCTTTTCGCGCCAGTCTCGTTGAGCACTCCGCCGGGCAGGGGATTTAGCGTGTCCCCTGCCCGGCGGGCGGTCAGCATCACCCGCAGAAGGACGGCCCCGTGAACGAGCAGGAACGCCCCTACCAGACCGAAGCCGTGGCGGCGCTGGTCGCCGGTCTACGGGAGTCGCCCCTGGGCCAACTGCATGCCGCCTGCGGATCGGGCAAGACGCTGATGTCGCAGCGTGCCACGGAACGGCTGCTGCCCGCCGGCGGAACCGTTGCCGTCCTTACCCCGTCGCTGGCGCTCATCGCGCAGACCCTCTCCTCCTGGCAGCGCAACGCCGCTTCGCCGATCCGTGCGGCGCTCGCGGTCTGCTTCGACGACACCGTGGCCGACGCACCCGCCCGCCTGCCGGACTTGCGCATCCCGGTCACCACCGACCCCGCTGCCATCACGGCCTGGCTGACCGAGCCCGCCGACGGGTTGCGGCTGATCGTGGGCACCTACGCCTCCGCCGAACGCCTCGCCGAAGCTGTGCGCGCCACCGCGCCCCTGGACCTGCTCATCCTGGACGAGGCCCACCACCTGGCAGGCCGCCCCGCCGCCACCACCCGCCGCGTGGTCGACCGCGCCTTCCTGCCCGCGGGGCGCCGGCTCTACATGACCGCGACCCCGCGCATCAACCGCTCAGGCGCCGAACGTCACGGCCATCTGTCCATGGACGACCCCGACGTGTTCGGCCCCGTCCTGTACAGCTACTCCTTCGCCCGCGGCATCGCCGAAGGCTACCTGGAGGACTACCGGCTTGTGGTTGTCGGCATCAGCGACCGCGAGGCCCGCTCGCTGCTCGCCGACGAACAGCGCGAGTACGTCGAAGAGATCGGCGCGCCGTCCTTGCAGACCCTCGTCGCGCAGGCCGCCCTCATCAAGGCCAACTCCCTGCACCGCGCCCGCCGCGTCCTGACGTTCCACCACCGCGTCGATCAAGCCGCCGACTTCGCCCGGACCCTGCCGCGCACTGCCGCCCGTCTCGGCACCCTCATCCCGACCTCCAGTCACGTCCACGGCGAGATGAGCCACAACGTACGGGACCGCGTCCTTGACCACTTGCTCCATCCGCCCGAGGGCGGCTGGACCGTGGTGTCCAACGCCCGCTGTCTGGGCGAGGGCGTGGACGTGCCGGCCGTGGACGCCATCTTGTTCGCGCACCCCAAGCGCTCAGCGGTCGACATCGTGCAGGCCGTCGGCCGCGCACTGCGCCCCCACGCCGACACCGCTGGCCCCTCGACCATCATCGTGCCGCTGGTACTACCCGAAGAGGACGGCGAGGTCGGCGACCTCGACCCGGGTGACTACGAAGTCCTGTGGCAGGTCGTGCGGGCCCTGCGCGCCCACGACGACCCGCTGGGCATGGACCTGGACGTCCAGCGTTCCCACGGCCACGTCGACAATCCCGGCCTCCCCGAGAAGATCACCGTTGTCCTGCCGCAGGGCACCGCCCAACGCATCCTCGACACTCTCACCACGATGCTGGTGCGACAGACCACCTCCCCCTGGTGGGAGGGCTACGGCCACGCCGCCACCTTCTACGCCACCCACGGCCACCTGCGCGTGCCCACCGACTACCTCACACCCGACGGCTACCGGCTGTGGCGCTGGATGCAAGACGCCCTCAAGCACCGCCGCCGCGGATGGCTCAGCGCCGACCGGGTCGAAGCCCTCGACAAGCTCGGCATGGTCTGGGAACGCCATCAGCAGGCATGGGAGAACGCCTACCAGGCCGCCGTCGACTACCACGCGGCCAAGGGAAGCCTGCGTATCCCCCAGGGCTACACCGAATCCTCCGGCTTCCAGCTCGGCAGGTGGATCAATCGCCAGCGCGCTCAGTACCGCGCCGGCCGCCTCAGCTCCGACCGCGCCGAGCGACTCACCCAGCTCGGCATGGTCTGGAACGTCCTCGACGCCGATTGGCAGAACTGCCTTGCCGCCGCCAGGGCCTACCGAGAGCAGCAAGGCCACCTCGACGTCCCCGAGGACTACACCGCACCCGACGGCACCCCGCTCGGTCAAACCCTTTCGCACCTCCGCGCCAGCCGACGCAAAGGCACCATCGCCGCCGAACGAGCCGCAGTCCTCGACGAACTCGGCATGATCTGGGCCCCCAAGCAGGAGCGTGCCGCCACCGAATGGGACCGTTTCATCCGCGCAGCCCGCCGTCACCTCGCCCGCCCCGGAGTGCGGAACCTGCAACTTCCTCGCGGCTGGCGAGACCCCGAAGACGGTTACCCCCTCGCCTCCAAGCTCGCCACCTACCGCCAGCGAGCCGCCGACCTCACGGACGAACAGCGGGCCCTGCTCTCAGAACTCGCCCCCACCCGCACCGCTGCCACCGCACAGAGCGACGCTGCCGCTGCCATGCGCCGCTTCCACGCCGAGTACGGCCACCTGCGTATCCCCGCCACCTACCGCACCGCCGACGGCACCCTGCTCTACCCCGTCCTAGACCGGCTGCGCGGCTGGCACCGCAACGGCACGCTCCTGCCCGGAGTACAGCGCGAACTCGAAGAACTCGGCCTATCCCTCCAGCGGTCCGATCCCTGGCCCGACTTCCTGGACGCGCTGCGACGCTGGTACGCCGACCATGAACCCGGCCAGCTGCCACCGCGTGGATACACCGACCCCAGCGGGTACCCGCTCGCCCAACGCTTGGAATACCACCGCCACCGCGCAGGCACAGGTCAACTGCCAACCGAACGCATCGAGCAGTTGCTTGCCCTGGGCGCTCCGATGCCCCGCCGGCGGACCAACGCCCCTGGCGGAGCGAGCCATGACGAAATCACCCGCAGTGGTGCTATGCGGACCAGGAAGGCCGCAACCGAGGCGCCTAGTGCCGTGACCGGAAAGGATCACCGGGGTGGGAGCTGGGCGTGAGAAGATCGCGGCCGTGGCCATCTTGCTCCATGACTTCGCTGGCAAACACTCGCTGACGTTTGACGTTGGCCGCCTTGCTGCTGACGCGGCGGTAGCCGATGCAGGGCACGAGCCGAACGGGTACTTCTGGGAAGGCCTCGTGCAGTTCGCCTGGCCGGACATTGCCGAGCGCCTCGACTTCGACAGCGAGGCCGGCATGTTCTGCGTGGTCGGAAGTCCGAGTGACCTCGCGCAACTCAGGACGGCCCTTGAGCCGGTCATCGCGAGCCCCGACGCGGTCAGGGACATCATCGAGCGGGCAGAGACTTCAGGCTTCGAGTTCGACGACTAGGGCCTGTCCGGCGGATCTTCGTGGGGCATGATGTGCTGGGTGCACTCCGCCATCCACGCTGGCCACCCGCAACACGCTGCACGGACACGGATCCTGCCAGATCACCGAGCTCACCATCGCCAGAACGCCGCGATCCACCTAAATCCCGCTTACCAGTTCATCATTGCGCAGCCCGCGCGCGGGCCCCTGGGATGGCCGGGCGCAGTCTGAAGGTGCTGCCGAAAGGCCGCGCAGGTGAGGAGTGGGTGTCGGTTCACCACCACGGGTGTCGAGGTCGGTGGAAAGGTGTGCCCCCGAGCCGGCGGCCCAGAGCCCCCGTCGGTCGACCTGGTCGTCCACCGGCCCTGCGCCCGCAGGGACCCGGGACGAGGCCTTCTGGTGCAGCTCGGCTGGAATTCCTCTCCTCACGAATCTCCGGCGCCCGATACCTTTCCGGAGTGAACAAACTACGGAAAGTCACCCTGCTTGGGGCAGCGTGCCTGGCCGCGCCTCTGGTTGCGTCGTCCCCGGCAGCGGCAGCCGACCGCGACTTCTGCGGGAAGACCGTCTCCGGTGCCATCCTCGACAAGTACATCGAGCTGAAGGACGTGTCCTCGCCGCTGAAGTGCCCGGTGACGAACGAGATGTCCACTCCTGACGGGCGCGGCCGGTACTCCCACTTCGAGGGAGGTTCGATCTACTGGTCGCCGGCGACCGGCGCCCACCCGGTGTGGGGGGCGGTGCACGACAAGTGGGAGGCGATGGGCTGGGAGCGGTCCTCGCTTGGCTACCCCAAGTCGGACGAGCTGAAGAACGCGGACGGCAAGGGCGTGCGCCAGGAGTTCGAGGGCGGCACCGTGTACTGGTCGGCGGCGACCGGCGCCCACCCGGTATGGGGGAGGATCGGCGCGACGTGGGGCGAGTACGGCTGGGAGAACAGCGCGTTCGGCTACCCCGCGTCCGATGAGACGGACGGTACCGGCTCGTGGACGGACGCCGACACCGGGCAGGTCCACACGTACCGGCTGGTGACCCAGAGGTTCGCCTCAGGTGCGACGCTCTTCTGGACTCCGGGCGGCGCCACAGAGGGCTGCGGCGGCGAGTGCACCGGCTACGAGGTACAGGCGCCGGGCAGCCTCGTCAGCCGGGTGCGGGTGAACCTGCCGACGGACTCGGACAAGTTCGTGCTGATGATCTTCCCGACGGATGCCGGCTTCCGAGGCGGCATCGACAAGGCCGCCGCCGGCTGGCAGGAGGTCTGGGCGAACACACCGAATCCGCTGCGCCTGGACACGACCGACAAGGCGGAATCCCTGCGTAAGCAGTACGCGTGTCACGCCGCATACGCGCTCAAAAAGCCCGACGGCAGCTGGAACACCGGCAACTCGTGGGATCTGGAGTCGGAACGGCCGAACGTGAGCTGGACGTACGCCACGGACGTACTGTTTGTGGCGTTCCACAAGTGCAACTGGACTTGACCGGGGAGCGAAACGCCCTGCGGCCGGACCGAGCCGTGGTGGTGATGACGGCGCCAGCCCCAAGGCAGGGTCCTAGACCGGGTATGGGGCGATGCAGTGCCGCAGGGGGGGTCTGCGCCCTGAGCATCCGGGGCCGGCCATGTCCGGTGGAGGAGGCCTCGCGCCACTCGCGCAGGTGCGCGGCGACGGCGTCCAGGACGACCTGGTCGCCGCCGTCCTGGGAGCGTCCTCGACCGCGGCCTGGCCGAGCGCCTCGGTGAAGTGGCTCTTGCCGGTGCCGGACGGTCCGCAGACACAGAGATTCTCCCGACGGCCCACCCATTCAAGGGACTTGAGCGCGTCCTGGGTGTGCCTGGGGATCGCGGAGGCGGTCTCGTCCCAGTCGCCGAAGGTCTTGCCGGTCGGGAAGCCGGCCCGCTTGCGGCGGGTGTGCAGGTTCGCCCGGTCGCGGCCGGCGGCCTCCTCCGAGAGCAGGACCCTCACCACCTCGGCCGGATCCCAGCGTTGGGCCTTGGCGGTGGGGATGATGTCGGGCAGCGAGCGGCGGATGTGCGGGAGCTTGAGCCGCTTGGTCAGTTCGATGGCCTCGGCCAGCAAATCTCCGTTGGTGCCGTGGACGGTGCGGAGCGGGGTGGCCATCAGGACGGGTCACTTTCGTTGTGGTCGAGCAGAGCGTTGACGCCGAAGGAGGACCAGGCGGAGGTGCCCGGCTGGAGCGAGTGCTCCTCGCTGCGGCGGGTGGGTTCGGCCTGTCCGTGGACGGACTGGTAGTCGAGGATCGAGAGCAGGTCCTTGTCCGCGAAGCGGCCGGTGACCGCCGCGGTGCCCAGCGCCCGATCGACCTCGTCGGCGGAGAAGAGCTTGGCGAGGGCGACGGCCTGGGCCATCTTCGCCTTCATCCGCCGGGTGCCGGCCGCGGCGGCCTCCACCAGCCAGCTGGCGGCGCCGGGGCCGAGCTGGAGGAAGGCAACCTCCTCGACGCTGGTCGCCTTCGGCGTGCGGTCGGCTTCCTTGTTCTCGCGCGGTGGGTAGTGCGCGTCGTCCAGCACCGGCGAGCCCGGCTTGCCCATCCGGTGGCGGGCGACTTCGCGGGCGGTGCCGCTGGCGTCGACGGCGGTGACGATCAGTTCCTCGCCGTGGAAGCGGGCCCAGACCCGGGTGTCGATCAGCTCGTGCGGGACCGAGTAGCGCACCGCCTCCACCGAGATCGTCGCGTCCCAGTTGACCCGGCGGGTCGTGCCGAACGCCGCGGTGAACGGCTGCCGCGGCAGCGGGTGCAGCCGCTGGCGCTCCTCCGTCAGTCGCTCGACGGGCTTGCGCCGGGTCTCGCGGTGGGTGCGGGAGTTGACCTCGTCGCAGAACTCGAAGGCAGGCCGCCTCCAGTTCGCCGAAGGTGCGGAACTCCTCGCGCAGGTTCACGTCCTTGGGCACCAGGTCGGCCTTCGCGATGCGAACCGTCGCCTCCGAGCCGCCCTTGGACTCCGGGTCGGCCGGCACGCAAGTACGGATGGTCGTGCCGTAGTGCCGGGCGACCTCCACGATCTCCGGGTTGCGGACCGCGATCCCGGCGATGTGATCGGTCGTCACCGTCTTCTCGTTGTCGGTGAGGATGTAGGCCGGCACTCCGCCGATCCGCCGCAACGTGGTGTCCAGGCAGGCCGTGACCGTCGGCAGGGTCTTGTCCCAGATCGGGATCACCACCCGGAACCTCGACCAGGCCAGCCACGCGCAGAACAGCGTGGTCCTGCGGCCCTTGATCACCGGCCCGTCGCCGAAGTCGTACTGCAGCCAGAGCCCCGGCTCGGTCACCCACGGCCGGTAGACACGCCGCTGACCGGCCCTGAACTGGGCCTTTGCCTCGGCGACCGTGCGGCGGGTGGTGCGTTCCCCGCCCGTGAAGCCCATCGCGACCAGGCGCCGGTGCACCACGTCCGCGCGGATGCGGCCCTGCGAGCGGACCACCAGCTCCTCGATCTTCGGAAGGTAGTCGTCGATCGCCCGGGCGCGGTGCCGGCGCTGGCCCGGCTCCAGGCCGGCCTCGCGCATCTTCACGTACCGGGCCACCGTGTGGTGGTCGCACCCGGCCAACTCGGCCGCAGCACGGTAACTGCCTGTGAGACATCGCACGCGATTAAGAGTCAAGCGGGGTGGGTTGATCATCGGCCCGGGTCGGCGGGTTGCCACGTGAGATCAAGTGCACCATCGACTGTGGCAGTGCGGGATTCCTGGGAGCCGCCGAGGGCTGCGTGGCTCAGCAGCGCGGGCGTGCCGGCCTCCAGCGCGTTGGCGATGTCTTGGAGCATCGAGGTGACCGAGGCCCACTGGGGGACGTCCAGCATCCAGGTCTCGTTGTCCCAGAGAAGTACCGCGCCGTGGGTGTCACCGGGTCGCATGTCGACGACCAGCCCGTCGCCACCGGGGCTCAACGCGATCGGCATGAACTCACGCAGGTAGCGCGTCTCGGGCTGGCCGTTCTCGTCGAACGATTCGCCTTCCTGCTCTGCGACCAGCAGCCAGATGTCGTGGGTCTCCAGGGCCTCGTCCAGCGAGACCGGGGCGAACGCGTCCGGAATCCAGTAGCTCGCGGTGACGTCGGGCAGCAGCCACCAGGCCCGCAGGTCGGCGGGCAGGGGCAGGCCGAGGTCTGCCTCGAAGGCGTCCAGGCGGGCGGCATCCGGCGCTGGTCTCGCCGGGCCTCGTCGGGTGTGCGCGGTGAGCCAGGTGCCGATGCGGCTCCAGGAGGTCGGGACGTCGTGATCATCGGTTGTCATGGCGGGCAGTCTGCCTCACCGGGGTGTCAACGGCCGAAGCTGTGCAGCACTCTCAGCGAAGCAGCCGGTCAGGCCGCGACTGCGGTGAGAGCTGGTGCGGGAAAGGCGGTGTCCTCGTCGAACCGTTCGTGGTGCTGGAGGCAGTGGTGGAGCTGTCCGAGCAGGCGGTTGAAGAGATGGCGTTGGGCGGCGGCGTGCCAGTCTCCGTGTTCGCGGCGGGCGCGGTAGTGGGCGCCGGCTCCGGGTGAGGCGGTGAGGGCGGAGAACGCCCAGAGGTAGCCGACGTGGTTGAGGCGGTCGTTCTTGACCATGCGTCGTCCGATGTGGCTCTTCTTGCCGGAGGCGCGGGTGATCGGCGCGGCTCCGGCGTAGGCCTTGAGGCCGCGGGCGTCGGCGAAGCGGGTGTGGTCGTCGCCGACCTCGGCCAGGACGCGGGCGGCCAGCTGGGTGCCCAAGCCCGGGAAGGACAGCAGGATCTCCGCGTCGGGGTGCTGGGGGAAGAGTTCCTCGACAGCCTGGGCGAGTTCCTCGGCGGCCTGGCAGGTGGCGTCGAGCTGGTGCAGGAGGGCGAGCATCTGCTTGCCAAGGGCGTCCTCGACGAGCTGGGGCTGGTGGGCGTACGTGTTGCGGAAGACCTCGCGCAGGCGGTCGGTCTCGGTGTCGAGCTTGCGGCTGCGGCCGGCGCGTCTGAGGGCGGCGGCGACCTGGCTGCGGGTCAGGCGGGCGGCGCGTGCCGCACAGCGGCAGGCTCTCCCCGCCGGGCAACTCGGCGGCCACATAGGCGAATCCGGCACGGAAGCGGATCGCGATGGCATCCACGTACGGCCAGCGTTCGCGCGCGTGGCGGTTCAGGCGCTGGCGCAGGTGGTGCTGCATCGATTCCGGGGGGGTTCTTCGGCACGGGCCCCATCCTGCCGGGGTGCGGCGGCGACCCGCCATGATCTTTGGCCGTGCGTGGTGGGCGACACCGGCCAGGCACCCTTAGCCTCCGGTACATTGCGGACGTTCGTCGAACGGGGATGTCGGGCGCGGGCCTGGGATCCAGCAGGGAGGGACGGTCCGTGGTTCTGTTCAGCATCGCCCTCACCGTCGGGTGGCTCGGCGCGGCGGCCTGCGGCGCTGTCGTCGTCGCGCGGGCAGGTTACGGCCAGCGCCTGAAGCCCGGCGTCCCACCCGGGGTGATCGAGAGGATCGTCCTCAGCGCGTGCGCGTTCACAGCAGGTGAGGGGACTCCTGCGATCTACCAGTGCCTCGGACTGGTTTCCAAGACCTGCGCCCCGTGGCTGCCGCTCATCCACGGCTTCCTGGTCCTGACCGGATATACGCTGATCGCCCGGCTGATGAGCCGGACCCGCTGGGGTCGGCGAGCGGACAGTCTGCTCACCGGGCTCCTCTGGGAGGCCATGCCGGCCGTCGCGGCGGCGCAGCAGCGCATGGGTGAGCGCGGCGGGGACTTGGTGGAGAGGGCCCAGGTAGCGCTTCGCGGCGGCCGGGGCCGGGAAGCGCTGCAGTACGTGGTCAGGGTGCGCGAGCTGGTCGAGAGTGCCGGGATCGCCGCGCCCCCGGCCTGGGCCGAGGTCGACGGCCAGATCCTGCGGTGGCAGCGCGGGGCCCTGAGCCGCCGAAAGGTCCAGGACTGCGGCTGACCACGGACCAGCTTCGGCTCGGGTCGGTCGCCGTTCGCCCTGCCCCTGGTCAGGCCAAGGCGATGTCGTCCAAGGGCAGCGTGGCGGACGGGCGGGCGGTGGGGTTCAAGCGTAGGAGTCCGCCGGGAACCTCGGCTGCGATTTGGCGGCCGGTGAGGAGCCGGTAGCCGGGCCAGTCGGAGGGAAGGCGCGCAGGCGAGGTGTAGGCGGTGATAACTCCTGCCGCCTCGGGGTGGGGCTCGGTGTACAGCCCGGGGTGCTGGGGATGGGCGAGGACGGCGAGCGGGGTGTCGCGCAGTGCGGTGAGCAGGTCGTTCTCGCCTGCGTGGCCGGTGGCGGCGGCCTGGAGGGCGGCCTCGGCGACGTTCTGGGGCTTGTACATGCCCAGGGCCTGCGGGGAGGGCCGGTAGTCGGGGTTGCCGGTCCACTCGATGTCGCAGAAGGGGCCGACCTGCCACCATCCGAGGATGCCGTGCAGGGGGACGTGCCCGTCGGGGTTGAAGGCGGGGTCGATCTCGTAGATCCATTTGCCGGGCGAGGCGAGGGCGCGCTGGCGCAGCGCGTCGGTGATGGGTGGTGCGGGCGGCCCTGCGGGCGGGGTGGTCACTGTGGGGTCCTCGGTCTTCGATCAAGGTGACGGGCGGTCGGGTCAGGGCCTGGCCGGCGCCACCGGGCCGGTTGGGTAGGGCGGTTTCACGCCGCCGCCGAAGACGGGCGGCGTGCCGGGCGGGGGGTGGTAGGCCGGGTTCTGGACCGGCGGGCCCCAGGTCTGGTTGATCGGGTCGAACTCGCGCCAGGACTTGATGTGTTCAAGGTTGATGCCGCCGGGGAAGGCGATCTCGCCCTCGTTCTTGTGAGGGTTGTCCTTGACGGTGGCGTTGACGTCGATGCCGCCGGGGGCGTCCACCTCGTACATGTACTTGCGGCGGAAGTCGGGCATCTGGGAGGGGTCCTTGGTGGCGCCGACGAACGCGCTCTCGTCCTGATGGATCACGTAGCCGCGCAGGTCGGTGTTGTGCGTGTTCCACGGGGTGAGACCCCCGCTGGCCTTGATCTCGGACGGCGGGCGGTCGTCCAGCCGGTACAGCGGCTCGTGGCTGCTGCGCCAGGTGACGTCGCCCAGGCCCGACACGTCCACGCCGGAAACGGCGGCGGTCTGCGCGGCGGACTTCTGCCCGGCTTCCTTCGCGGCCTGGGCAGCAGCCTCCTGGGCGGCCTTCTCTGCGGCTTCCTTCGCCGCCTTCTCGGCCGCCTCCTTCGCGGCCTGCTCGGCGGCCTGTTTGGCCATGACGGCGGCGGCCTCCTGGTCGGACATCGCCACCGCGCCGCGGCCACCGGTGGCGCCGAGGGCGCTGACACTGCCGAGCAGCTTGCCGCTGGCCTCGGCCGGGTCCGACCCCCAGCCGCTGCCGATCAACCCGTCGACCAGTTCGGAGGGGTGGTTCACCGCGCTGGCGAGCCCAGTAGCGAAGCCCGAGAGCCCGGTGGCGTACTCGGCCGGGTGCGTCACGTTGTAGATGTCGAGGGGGTTCAGGCTCCTGGCGAGCCGACTGAGGTCGGAGGCGCCCTTCACCACGCCGCCCCCGAAGTGGAGCAGTGTCGAGGGGATGATCTTCGTCTCGTCCAGGATCTCGGCCTTGAGGATCTGGGTGCGGCTGGGCAGCACGGGGGCGGCCTGCGCGAGCGCGGTGATGGCCGTCAGCGCGGTGATTGCGGCGGAGTCGCGCTGGGTGCGGGCCGCGTCGAGTTTGCCCTCTGCCTCCTTGAACTGGGCGACCGCCTCCGCTGGGGCGGTGAACGCCCCGGGCTTGGCCGGCGGGTCGCCCTGGCGCTGGTCAGCCGGCGTCGCATTGTAGGCCTTGGCCCGCAGGTCGTAGGTCATCGCGTCGTTCATGTAGGACTTGGCGGCGGCGTCTGTCTTCTTCTGTGCCTCCTTCCAGATCCTGACCGCGTCCTTGGCCTGGTCCTGGGCCCAGCTGACGGTGTGTCCGTAGGAGGCCAGGGCGCTGCCGGCTTTCGCACACGCGTCCGCGGCGGTCAGCCACAGCTTGGGCTGGGGGTCGAACTGGGCGCGGAAGTTGTCGGCGGCCTGGCCGCTCCAGTGGTCGGTGTCCAGGCGCGCCATGCCCTGGCCCGCCGTCTCGAAGGCGTCGTGCAGCTTCTGGAGGTGGTCGGCGGCCTCGCTCAGCTTCTTGGCGTCGCCGTGCAGCAGTTCCGCAGGGTCGTCGCTCTGCCCGAGCTGGCGTTCGGCAACTCTGAGGCCAGCGTCGTCGGCGGCGTCGTCGCCCCAGCCACTGACGGTCCGACCGGCGCTGCGCAGCCCGGCGTCGTCGAGTGCGGACCCGGCCAGGTGCGCGCCCTTCTGCATGCCCTTGGCCGCGACCTTCGTCCCGCTGTCGACGAGGGCCAGCGCGTCGTCGAGGAATCCCATCTCACTTCTCCCTGGCCGGGATCCGGCCGGTGGCCACGCCGGGCCCCTGGGTCAGGTCCTTGCCCAGGTCACCCCACTGCCGTTTGATGTCGGAACCGGCCTTGTCGAAGGACTTGCCGGAGTAGTCGGGGTGCAGGACGTCGGTGACGGGGTTGTCGCCCAGCACCTGCGACCAGGACTTGCCCTCGATCTGCTCGTCGCTCTGGTGCGGGTTGCCGAAGACGGTGGCGAACAAGTCCTTGCCCGTCCCGCTCACGTACTGCTCCTGATCGTGGTACCAGCCCGCCGCCAGGTCGAGCCGCGCGGCCATGTCGGTGCCCTTCGCGACAAGGGAGCGCACCCCCCATTCCCAGCGGTCGCAGAACTCCTTGAACTGGGTCGCCAGTTCGCTGGACCCGGCCTCCATCCCGCTCATCTCCAGCTGCCTGAAGCCGCGTCCGGTCTCCGCGTACTCGGCGACGCCCATTTTTTTCAGCTCGGCGATCACCCCGTTAAGGCCCGTCGCCACCTGCCGCAGCGCTTCCGGGTCAGCCTCGAATCCGTCCCCCACCGTCCGCACCCCCCATCGCCATCGGCCCGTCCAGGGCCACTTCGTCAGGCACGATCCCGCGTACGGGCGGCAGCAACAGCGGCTCCGCCCCGGCCACGTCCAGCGCGACACCCCCGGGAACGCCCAGGTCCGGCACCGCGACATCCAGCAACCTGCTCCCCAGCACTGCCATGAACGGGAGTCCGGCCAGCGGCACCCCCTTCGACCGTGCGAACGCGGCCAGCTCCGTCTCGGACGAGAACGTGAGGACCCACCGCAGCCCGCCCTCATCCGCAGTCCACACCGCCCTCTCGCCCCACAACGGCACGAGCACGGCAGTTAAGCGGAACTGCGCCAGCATCAGGGCCGCGTCCCCGGCCCCCGCGCGCAGCATCCGTACCTGGTGCACCAGACCCGAGTTCCGCACGGCACCCCCAACGAACCTAGTTGGTTGATTTAAATCAATCCACCCAGAGCAAGCAAGCCATGACTAGGGCATCTGGCTTCTCTGGGGCGATTGAAATCAATCACTACCGTTCGAACCATACATGAGGGCCCGCCGCTACGAGGGCCGACGGCTGCCCCGCAGGACGGGCCGGCCAGCGCCGGTCTGGACCCGGTCGCCGGGGTCGGCCCCGACCATGTCCGCGTGCCAGGTAGCCGGGCCGACGCCGGCTTGGTAGATGGCCTGCTGGAGGTCGGCCAGTGCCTGGCCACGGGGGCCTTTGGGCTGGGCGGCGGCCGCACCGCACGCGACGGCCAGCACCGAGAGGGTGGCCAGGAGCCGGCCGGTGAGTGCGACGTCCACAGGGGCGCCTTTCGTTCGTGCTGCCAGGCGAGGGAGAGGCCGAACTCTTCGATGACCGGCGAGATCGGGGTGTGTACAGCAGGGTGTCGTAGCAGTAGGGCCGCTCGTTGGCCACTAGCCGAGCGCGCACCCTGACTGCCGACGCCGCGGGCCGGGACGGCACGAACCCGTCCCGGCCCGTACGACCCATGCCGGTCAGGACCGGGCCGGTGCCGGCTGCTGCGTGATCGGCCAGCGCGATCCGTCCGGACTGCCCTGCCACGCCCACTGGGAGGTCGGGGTGACGGTGATGCCGTAGTCGTACCGGTCCGGCCGACCGAGCTCTTCCCACTGCGCCCAGGCGATCATGACGTCGTCGCCGATGCGGCGCGGCCCGCCCTGGTACAGCACCACCGTGCCGTCACCGCGGGCGGTGAACGCCGCCCAGGACCGGTTGCCGTCGTGGGCCCAGGCATTGACGCCGTCGTCGTCCCGGCCGGTGAGCAGCACCGCGTCCGGCACGGCCACGCGCAGCGCGAAGCGCAGGTCCCAGTCGCTCTCCAGCGGGCTCAGATCTCGTTGCAGCACCCGCTCGGTGTCCGGTTCGGCGGTGCCGCGCACCGCGGTGTATGCGGTGTGGCCGGTGGGTGCCGGGGTGGGGCCGGTGCGGTCGGCCATGAACTGCGCGAGGCCCTGCACCCAGCCGGTCGCGGACTTGCCGTCGTCGGCGACGGTCAGGGCCACGTGCCCGAGCAAGCCCCAGGGGTAGACGATCCGTCCGCCCGGGCGCACCGCTTCCACCCAGGCCCAGGGGACGGCCTCCAGCGCGTAGGTGGCATGGATCCGGTCGACCTGCCCGCCGCCGGGCACCTCGGCGCCGGTCGCGTTGCCGGTCACCACCTCGACGTCGAGACCGGCGGCAGCGAGACGCTGGCGGGCGAAGGCGGCCAGGTGTTCGTCCACCTCGGTGGAGACCACCAGGCCGGGGCCGGACCGCCATGCGGCCAGCGCCGCGGTCCAGCCCTGCCCGGTGCCGATGTCCCAGACCCGGTGGCCGGGCTCCAGGCGCAGGCTGTCCAGCATGTCGGCCACGACGGCCGGCGCGGACAGCGACGAGGACGGCAGACCGCCGTCAACCTGGGTGACGGCCGCATCGTGGATGCCGTCGAACAGCTCGTCCGCCCAACCCCGTTCATCCGCACCGCGGTCGAGCGGCACGTAGGCCCGGCCGTCCCACCGCCACAGCCGCTCGGGCGCGAACGCGTCGCGCGGCACCGCCGCCATGGCCTCGCGCACCCACGGGGAACCGGCCGGCCACGCCCCTCCCTCCTCCATCGCCGCGTCCAGAGCCGCCCGGCGCCCCGCCGGATCCACGCCTTCCGTCATCGCGCTCTACGCCCGTCGCGTGCCGGTGCCCGGCGGCGGGGGCGGGACCTGCCCGTCCTTGTTACCGGGCGGAGGCGTTCCCGTGCCCGGGTCCGGTGCCGGCTTCTCGTGCTTGCCCATGAGGTCATCCCCTTCGGTCAACGGGACACGGTCAGCCGCTCATCCTTGCCCACCCCGGCACCGGACGGTAGAGGGCGTGCGGGAGCGACCAAGGGGCGCACAGCGGAGCCCCCGCCCGGAACGTGGGCGCCGCCCGGTAGCGTCGGCCCGGTGACGGACCAGAAGCGGAAAACCAGGTGACGGAACCTACTCCGGCAGCGCTGCGCGCCCTCCGGGCCCGCGCCGACGAAGTGGCCGCGGGCCTCCTCCAGTGCCCGGTCGATGTGGCGGTTCTCCCACCAGGTCAGCAGGGCGGCCATGACGGCCATGAGCGCTCCGCCCGCGAGCACGATCAGCCCGAAGCTCTAGGCCTGGCCGAGCAGGTCGCGGAACAGTGCTTCGAGGTGCCCAGCCCCGGAGGGGGCGTCTGCGTCTATGGGCTCGCCGAGCAACTGCTTGAGGAGGAAGGCCCCGAGAGCGGCGATCCCCCCGCCGGCCGCTGCCGCCGCAGACCTCCTCAGAATCTGGGCGGCGCCGCTGTAGGACACCACGAGACCATCGGCCGCACCCTCCGGGGCGAGCAGGTCGGGGTGCCGGGAGGCCAGTTCGGCGACGGCGTCTTGGATCGGGGTCGGCAGGGCGGGGTCGAAGACCGGCGCCGCGGGCTGGGGCTTGTTCAGATGGGCCATCGCTCGTCTCTCTCCCGCCGCAGCGGCCCCGCCGCTGCATCATGCCCGCCGGCCTACCGGTGGATGCGGAGGCCGGTCGAGGGCTGCTGCTCGGCCCTCGACCGGCCTCCGGGGCATGGTAGCGCCGTAAGACGACGGCGATCAGGGCTTTCCGCAGGCGGGACCGTCTACAGGCGCCCTGGTTCGCGGACGGCCGGCTACCGGTGTTCGGTCCCGGCTGTCGCGGTGTTGCTCCCCGATCGGCCTACAGGTCCGTGACCAGCCGACCAGCCGTGCCGTTGGGCGAGCGCGACATGGACCGACAACGAGGGGTGAACCGTGCGTAAGAGGGCTTGGGCGCTGGCAGCCGCGGTGATGCTCGCCGCTGTACCTAGCGCGGCGCTGGCGCAGCACCGTAGCTCGCAGTCCATCGGGTTGGACGCGAGCGCGGGCGACGGATCGGTGTGGGGTAATGCCCGGCTGACGGCCACCCGGGAGAACAACGGCTACCGCTTGAAGGGGTGGGTCGAATCCGGTGCCGGGTGCGTGGAGCTGAAGGCTGTGAACATGCACCTCGGCTCCTACTTGGGCGGGGACCGGATCGTGAAGACCTGTGAGACGAACGTCCAGGTCCCGGTGGACGCCTGGACTCATCACACGGACGTCGTTTTGACAGCGATCGTTCCCCACGGCCAGGACTGGGACTCACACATCGTCACGCTGACCGGCCACTGACGCGCACCGCCCGTGAGGCAGGGCAGCGTTTTCCCAATTTCCCTCGACGGACGGGTCCCGGTGGCCGGACACTGAGCCATATTCTCCCCGCCCGCCGGACTGCCGGCCATCGCCTCCACCTCGCTGACCTCCGGCCTGACCTGCCCCACCGTGGTTACCGTCGTGGACGCCTGCGCGCTGGCGCAGGTGGCCTGCGGGGCGCTGCGCGACGGTGAACAGGTCGATCTGATCAGCGCCCTGGCGGGCACCGGCCGCTCCAACCCGTACGGTGCCGCGCACATCGTGGAGGAGCTCCAGCAGCACCTTCCGCGGATCGCCGCGAAGACCGGCGTGCCGCTCGACCGGGCGCAGGAGATGCTGTGGAAGCCGATGCTGCCAGGTGTGCCGATCGTCGACCTGGCTATCGGCGACCACCTCTCCCCCGCGTCCAGGCTGCTGCTGCGCGACGACCCGAAGCTTCCGGCGATCGCCCGCGGTGACGCCGACGACGCCCCGACCGCAGCCCTGGCCCAGTTCCCCGCCCCAGCAGTCATCCTCACCCAGGACTCCGTCTTCACCCGCTTCGGCCTGGCCGTCCCGGTGGAACAGTGGGTCGGGATGGCCCACGGGCTGCTACGCGCGGCTGGCTATGAGGCGAACCTGTCTACCTCCGTCGTCGTAGCCGAGATCGCCGCCCGCCTCGCCTGGCAGGTCGTGGCCTGGGCCGGGCGCACCGCCGCACGCAACCCGGTCCTTGCCGGCGCCGTGGTGGCTCTGGCAGTGCTGGTCTGCCGCCACCAGGGCCTGCTCGACGCTGCCCGGTGGCGGGCCAGCGCGGTCTCCCTCAACGAGATCGCCGCGCCGCTGCTGGAGAAGTTCGCCGCCGCCAGTGAAGACCTGGTCGATGCCGGTGGGCGCGGCTGTACCGGTACTGAGCCGGGCCCGGCTGCGGGGAACCGGGGACGAGGCCTGCCTGTTCTGGGGCGCGGCCTCGCTGCTCGCGCTGCGCCTGATCTCCCGGGGACGGATCGACGTGGCAGTGACCGAGTCGGGCTACGACACCTGGCGGTGCACGCCGCAGACGGACGGACCAGGAGCGGGCGGAGTGCGCCGCGCTCGCGCGGGCGATGCCGCCGACGGCGCACGCCGTTCCCTTCCAGGAGAGCTACAGCGGGCGCCCGCTGCTGCCCGAACCGCTCTTCCTGCTCCAGGCCTACATGGACGCGGTGGCGGACGCCTTCGCCCGGACGCCGAGGGCCCCGAGCGTGCAGGGACGCCGGTCTTCACCGCGCCGCCGGCCCAGCACGTGCCGCAGCTCGCCCTGCATAGCCTCCCCGCACCGGTGCCGCTCGCGAGGATCTCCCTTCTCGTCGCGATCGACGACGACGGGCCCTCCGGTGTCCGCGCGTTCCTCCAAGTCCGGCGCACCGGAGTCGAGGAGGCGCTGCTGACCGCTACCCAGGTGTCGGGCGACGACGGCGATCCAGCACTCGGTCCCGTGCGCCTTCACGCCCGCGTCGCACTGCACGCCGCGGCACAGGCGTGGCCCTCCGATGCAGGAGTTCGTGGACCGGCCGGGACTCGCGGCCCTGGACCTGCCCCCCGAGCAGGTCGACGACCTGCTCGGCCAGAGCGCGACCGACCTCACGGCGGCCGGCTGCGACGTGCTGCTCCCGCGCGATGTGGTCCGGGCGCTGACGGTGCGCGCCCAGATCTCCGCCAGGAGCCCCGACTCAGCTCTGGCGGGCGCGCTGCTCGGTCAGGACCAGCTGCTGGGGTTCCGATGGCGGGTGGCCCTGGGAGGCAAGGAGCTCACGGCTGCGGAGATGAGCCGGCTCGTCGAGGCCAGGCGGCCGTTCGTCCGGCTTCGCGACCGGCCCGGGTACCGGACACCGACCCGCTCGCGTTGCTGCTCCTGCGCGGGCGCGCCGCCGGGGACCTCCTGGCCGGCGTCGCCGATCCCGATCACCACAGCCTCACCCGCAGCTTCCGGCCCGGCGCCCCCGTCACGCTGCCCCAGGTGTCCGCGGACGATGCCTACGCCCGCCGCCGCCCCTCCGCCCGGCCGCCCCTGCCGTCCGGGCCGGCGCCCGGGCCGGCAGGGGCCGCGAAGGTCTCCCTCACCGGGATGCCGCGCGTCGATATGGACGCCTTGACCCTGCTGGCGCTGCGCACGGCCAAGCGGGCCGGCGCGATGCTCGACGGCCTTCTCGCCGCGGCCGAACCCGCACACCGGGCCGCCATCGGCCGTCCCCGGTCCGATGAGGCCGCTGACCCGGCGACGCAGCAGGCCCTGCGTCGGCTCACCACGCAACAGACCCTCCGGGGCTGACCCCGCGATGATCGGCGCGATGACGGGGCGGCACCGTTGGCCGAGGGCATCTCCCGTCGTCGGCCTTCGGCCGGCGGCGGGGATTCTAGAGCGCGTCCGCGTCTGCCTGCGCCGGGACGGGCTCGTCCGGGTAGCCCTCGCGGAGAATCCGGTCGACCTCGTCGGCCAGGGCGCCCGGGTCCTGCAAGGACGCCTGGGTCTCCTGCGGGTCCCACGGGTACGTCCCGTCCCCGGCGCAGCCCGTGTACGACGTGTTGGCGGAGGTCGCACTCGGCAACAGCCAGAGGCTGTCGCCTGCCCGGCGCTCGGCGGTCCAGGCGGAGGCCGCCTCGGACAGGATGATCTGGACGCCGGTGGCCCCTTCGGCGCCGATGGTCCAGCCCTTGGCCCGCAGCCGCGAGGCGACCAGGGCGTAGTTGCCCCCGGAATTGAAGTGCGGGCCCTCGGTGACGGTCGGGTACTGCGGCTTCCAGGGGCCTCCGCGCTGCTGCACGAGGGCCCGCTCGTTGTCCGACAGGCCGTACCACCGGCGTCGGGCTTCCTGTCGTCCGACGTCGGTGAGCCTCAGGTGCGCCCGGGCGTCGTAGGCCTTGCCGTTGACGAGGCCTTCGATCATCGGTGTCCCCGCCTCGTCGACCAGGTCGAACCAGTAGTAGCCGGCCTCCTGACGGACCAGCTGCCAGCCGTCGGGCCACGTCGCCGGCACCAATCCCCACACATCCGCGGCAGCGCCCTCTTGAACGTCAACGCCTAGGAGGCGGAGGGTCTCCGTGGTCTCTCCCTGCCCAGTGATCCTCTTCGGGAGCAGGTTCGCATCCATGAACTGCTGGAACACCTGCTCCTGCATTTCTTCTACACCGGACACCGTGTCACCTTCGGAGTCGTAGACGGCGGCCATCGGGGCGAGTGCCACCGAATTCATGTTCTCCTGCCACCAGATCCGGTTGTTCCGGACGGTGAATACGCCGCTGGCCGCCAGGAGCGACCACGGAACAATGGCCCAACTCGCAATGAGTCCGGCCATAAGCAGCAGAAATCCGAGGATGCCGGCGGCGATTCGCACGGGGAATGGCAGATGCCCGCCCGCCACCGAGAAGAGACCGAGGCCTCCGGCGCTGACCGCGTCGGCCGCCAGGGCTGCCACCAGAGCCGTGGCTGCTGTCCCCAGCATCGACTCGGTGTCGAACAGCGGTCGGCGCAGTTCCAGTGCGGTCCAGTGGCCCCAGCGGCAACGGCGGCACGCGCAGCGGCGGCGGCCGCCTTGGTGAGGGTCGTCGGTGCCGAAGACGGCGGCCACGGACAGGGAAGCCGCGAACGCGGTCAGAACAACAGCGCAGAATCCGGGGAGAATCGGATAAAGATCGGCCGCCTTCAGTACGATTTCGAAAGCACCCTTTGCCATCGGTGATTCGGCATGCCAATCAGAGAGGGCGAACGCGGCAGTGCCGCTGAGAGCCACCAACAATAAAACGCCGATTCCGGCAACGAGAGACTGCGTGACCGATATCGGCGCAAAGAGGTCCCGGCGCCAGTCGAACGAGATCCAGCGATTCCGCTCATCCGTGGCCACAGTGCTCCCTTGGTTGTCGGCTGTGCCCAGCATGACAGGCTTCTCACTGCGGATTCAACGCGACCGCGGCCGCCCGACGGGCAGTCTGCGACTGAACGACACTCTCGGCGGTGCCGGGTACGGGATGCGGTGGTCCGCCAAGTGCGGGACCTGTACGACGTCGGTCTCGATTGGGTGGCGCCTACGGGTCCGGCTGTTCGGGCGGGTACTCGACAACTCTCGCCCTGGCGGTCGCACCGCCGCTGGTAAGCTGCCTGGTATCGCCGCTTGCTGCCTGAATTCCCGTCACCGGGCATCCGACCACGGGGACGGCGGGACGGAGGGGGTGGGCGTGCCGTTCGTTCAGAAGCTGCTGGGGGTACTGCCCGACCGCGAGCCGTTGCCGCGCCCTCGCGCGGGGCAGAACGGACGCGCGATTGCCTGGTCCTTCGCCGCCCCCTTCACCTTCATGTACATGGCGATCACCATCGGGGCCGCCTTGCCAGGAGCACAGGCCGCCGCCTCCGGCGCCGCGCAGCGCCAGGGCCCATCGACCGCCGACACCATGCTCTGCGCGTCCGCACTGTGGCTGGGGCTGTCCCTACCTGCATGGCTGATGGTGGGCATCGCGGAACGGGCGCCAGCGGTCGGCCTGGGCCGCATGTCGGCCCGGCGGCTGC
Organism: Kitasatospora sp. NPDC127060; assembly: GCF_042724935.1. Lineage (NCBI taxonomy): Bacteria > Bacillati > Actinomycetota > Actinomycetes > Kitasatosporales > Streptomycetaceae > Kitasatospora > Kitasatospora sp. NPDC127060. The sequence goes on along the minus strand of NZ_JBHXEG010000076.1, from coordinate 6,995 downwards.
TGTCGGCGTCCTGCGCGGTGTTTTGCCTGGCGGAGGCCCCGATGTTCTTCGTGCAGGTGTTGTTCGAGCTCGTCCGCACCCACTCTCGCGCCCTGGCCTCGTACTCCGGCGGCAGCGGGGAAAGCACGCTCCTGGGCGACGTGGTCTCCTCCATGGCGGCCGGAATCAGTGAGGAGATCGTTGTCCTGGTCCTGCCCCTCCTGGCCGCGTGGCGGATCGGCAGAACACTCACCAACGTCCGGCTGCGTCGCTTCGGCCTGGCCGTTCTCGTTGTGGTCCTGACCGCGGCGCGGCTGTCCTATCACCTGGAGTACGGACTGGCCGCTGCCCCCCTCGTGCCGTGGGCGGTCGTCAGCGTGCTGCTGTACCTCCGCTCGCGCGCGGTGCTGCCCCTCATGGTCGCCCACGCGGGCTTCGACATAGTTCTGGCCGTGGTCAACCGGGTCGCTGCCCGAAGTGGTTTCGCCGCGTCGGTGACGGTGTTCGCGGTGGTGACCGCGGTCGCGCTCACCACCGCGCTGGGACTTTCCGGAGTCCCAAGCACGCGCCAGCAGCCCTCAGGTATTTGACTCCGGGAGGCGGCCATGCCAGCACGGAGTGCCGCGTGGCCCTCGTGCGAGAAGACGTCCTGGCCGGCGGCGGCCGCAGAGACGGCGATGGCGGCGGCGTCCCCGACCCCGCACCACCGCATGAGGCGCTGCTCGTCATCGGTCGGCCGTCGGCCGTACCCGGTGTAGAAGGCGGCAGCGAGGTCGGGGCGGGTGCGCAGGGTGCGCTGGGTGATTCGGAGGAAGTCCCGGCCGGCGGCTTCGTAGCGGCTGGTCTCGAAGGCGATCACGGCGATCCGCACCCGGCCACGTTCGTCGGCGAGGAGGTTGCGGGCGGTGAGATCCAGATGGGAACGCTGGGACCTCTGCGCAGGCAGGGTCTCCAGATGCTCGATTGCGGTCAGGGCGAAGTCGAGTTCGGCGCTGGTGAGGGGGTGGGTCGGGCCGGTGAGCTGGGCGCGCAGGTAGGCGGCGCGTTGGCGGCCGAAGTCCGTGATCGTCTGCGGCGGGCCGGCTTCGTGGAGGCGGCGCAGGAGTTGGCCGGTCTGCCGGTAGGCGTCCTGTTCCTGGGCGGTGGTGAGGGTGGCGAGGTCGAGGCGGGTGCCGAGCAGTGCGGTCATGAGCAGCACGCGGGCGTCTTCGTCGGCGTCGACAAGCTGCGGTGCCGATGCGCCGAGGACGGGAGTCCAGGTGCGCAGGGCGTGCAGCTCGCGGGTGAAGCAGTCCGGGTGGCTGTTCGCTTTGAGGACGAGGTGCTGGCCTGTGGGGCGGCGCAGGAGGCGGACCCGGTGCGGTGGCGGTGAGCAGGACGCTGCCGCCGGCCGGGCCGGGGGTGGTGGTGGGGGCGGCCGAGGGCGGTGGCGGCAAGACGGCCCATGTTGGCGGCGCGTGAACCCGCGTTCGGCCGTCGCCGCGAGAAGAGAACAAGCCAACTCAAGTGCGCACGCGATATTCGCTTGCCTATTCTCGGGGTGCTTGTTGTGATGGCTGGAATCCGTTCTACGGATGTTGAGTCCGGCTACCAACTTGGCAGGGGGTGATCGAGATGGCGAAGGGCAAGGCTCCGAAGCAGGCTCCGGCGAAGAAGATTCAGATCCGGAAGCTCGACAAGGTTGAGACGACCGCCGTGACCGCGAGCGGCGGCTGACGGTCGGAGGCGTCTGTCCCGGAGTCTCGGGGCAGACGCCTCTCTTGCTTGTGCAACTTTTCAGCCGTCAAGGAGTTGTCGTGCGGCGACCGCGTGTGAAGCCGGAGCATGCGCCATATCGGACTGAAATGGGGCATGTTCGAATCGGTGGGGGCGTTTACGGCATCGCTGCCGAGATTGAGGACGCTGATGGCTGGATCTGGCAGCTGGTCAATGTGCTGGACGGGAGCCGCAGCCCGGACCAAGTCACCGCCGAGGTATGCGACCGCTGTCCTGAGGTCACGCGCGGCGAGGTCGAGTCGGCGCTGGAGCAGTTGATCGAGGGCGGCTACCTCGTGGACGCCGCAGCGCCTCCTCCCGCCGAACTGAGCCCGCGCGAGCTGGAACGCTACGCCCGGAGCATGCAGTACTACCGGTGGACGGACCTGACTCCGCGCCGCAGCGAATGGGACGTCCAGAGCATCCTCAAGCACGCCCGGGTAGCAGTCGTCGGCGTAGGCGGAGCTGGCGGAGCAGCCGCCCTTTCGCTGGCCGCCTCGGGCGTGGGGCATATCCACTGCGTGGACGCTGACACGGTCGAGCTGTCCAACCTCAACCGGCAGACCCTTTACACCGAGGACGACATCGGCAAGCCCAAGGCGGACGCCGCAGCAGCACGTCTGCGCCGCCTGAACTCGGACATCACCGTGACGAGCCGGCGCCTGCGGATCGAGGACGAGCGGGACTTCGGCCCTGTCCTGGTAAACACCGATCTTCTGGTCTTGGGCGCTGACCGCCCGCCGGCGATCCGGATCTGGGCGAACCGCGCCTGCCTGGCCGCTGGCACTGCCTGGGTGGACGGCGGGTACCACGGCGCCCACATCACGGTGGGCGGGTACACCCCCGGCAACGGCCCCTGCTGGGAGTGTCTCCGGGCGGGAGACAACGCCGAGGAGCGCCTTCCTGTCGCGAGCATGGACGACCTCGTGAAGGCGCTGCCCAAGGCGCCGGGCCATCCGGTCACCGCCGTCACGGCGGGCCTGTCCGGCCAGCTCATGGCCCACTGGGCGATCGCGCTGCTCACCGGAGCGGCTCCCGTCACCCCCGGAACCGTGTACGGCGTGAATCTGATGGTGCCGGGTGACCCGGTGAGCGTGCACCATCCCCGTCGGCCCGGCTGCCCCGCGTGTGGTGCCACCGGATGAGCAGCGCCCAGGCCCCGGTGGCTGCGACCGGCCGCTCGGTTGTCACCCTGCACCGTCTCGCCAGCCGGGCGGACCGAGACGACACCGTCGTCGTCGGCCGCATCGACACCGGCAGCTTCGTCGCGATTCCCGATGTAGGAGCCCGCATCATCTCCCTCCTGGCGGGCGGAGCCACGGTCGGCGCGGTCGCGGCCCAGGTGTCCTCCGAGACCGGTGATGACTTCGAGGTTCCTGATATCGCCGAGTTCGTCGAGGATCTGGTCGGTCTCGGGTTTGTGGCCTCGATCGACGGCGTGGAGCTGCCGGGGCCGCCCGTACCGCGGTCGAGCCTGGAGCGGCTCAAACCCTCGCATGTCAGGTGGCTCGTATCCCCGAAGGTGCACTGCCTGTTCGCCCTCATCATCGGATCCGCGGTGGTCGCCGCCGTCGTGAGGCACACACCGCCTCCGAGCTATCGCGACCTGCTCTGGACCACGACGGGAAGCCTCGTTCTCGTCACCCAGCTCGTCACCGGATGGACGCTGATCTTCATCCATGAACTGGCTCACCTCGCCACAGCCCGAGCCGCAGGCGTGCCCGGACGGATCGAGCTCAGTACCCGGCTTCACTTCCTCGTCGCGCAAACGGACGTCACGGGCATCTGGGCAGCCACACGACGCCAGCGCCTCATCGTGTACTCCGCCGGGATGGCGTCCGATGCGACGATCGGCGCCGTAGCGTTCCTCACGTCGCTCTCGGTCGCACCCGGCGGGGCCGCCTACTGGGCGGCGAAAGTCATCGCCGCCACGGTCACGATGGCCGTCCCGCTTCAGTTCCTCATCTTCATGAGGACCGACGTCTACTTCATCCTCCAGGAGCTAACGGGCTGCAGAAACCTGTACACGGACGGGACCGCGTACGTCTGGTACCAGGTGCGACGGGCCTTCAGGAAGCGCTCGGCCCGTCGCCGCGAGGCTGACCCCACACGTGACCTGCCTCCGGCTGAGCAGCACACCGTGCGCTGGTATGCGCTCCTCTTGGTGGCGGGAACGCTGGTGTTCCTCGCGGTTGCGCTGAACACCACGCTCCCCTTCGAACTTCACCTCCTAGCCGGCGGAGTAGGGGCGCTGTTCTCGGGACGATGGCCCCGCATCGTGGACGGCGTCACGGTCCTGGCCGTCCTGTGTGCGATCCACGCGTTCTGGTGCGTCGCGTGGTGGCGCCGGCACGGCCCGAAGATCCGGCGCATGCGGGCGGCACGCGGGAGCGTGCTCGACACCTGACGCCCTCCACCGGTGTGCGCGGTCATCACAGCGCACGGACCGGACGCGGAACCCGGACTACCTGCCTACGACGAGACTGACCCCCGCGAGCGTCGCGTCGGCTTGCACTGCCACCAGGCGTTCCAATTCGATCGGTGTGGGCCGCAGAAGCTGCGCGCAGCGTCGTGCCCGCTCGGCCAGCAGTTCGTCCAGCTGCCCGCGGACGGCCAGGACGGAGGGACTGGACGGGGCGTTATTCGCGGCGCGCAGTGCCATTCCGGCTGCCCGCAGGGTCATCATGACGCGCATGTAGTGCGCCTCGGCCAGCTCGGCGCCCGGTGCCGGCGCGGGATGGGTGGCGCGCTGCCGCCAGGAACGGGCGACAGTGGTACTGACCGCGAGGGTGTCGTTCGCAGCCCGGGTGAACACTCCGTCGGGGAGGCTGGCCTGCTCCATCAGCCGTCGGACCTCAGAGGCTTCCCGGGTCAGCGCGTGTGCCAAGTTGGCGAGCTCGGTGGGCGGCGCGTCGTCGAATCGGGTTCCGGTGTGCCAGCGCGGGACCTCCGGCAGCAGCGTCACAGTGCCGTGCCGTGCGGCGTAATGGGCAAGGTGCGCGCCGTATGACGGTGCCTGCGTGTGGTCGCGGATCACCAGTTCCTCGACCGGTGGCATCCGGAAGACTCCGCGGCCGAGTTCCGGCCAGCCGACGACATCCGCGGGCGCGGCTTCGGCGACCGGCAGGCCGTGCCGGGCCGAGGCCGCGGCCAGCTGCTCGGCCAGGCCCGGCACGTCTTCGCTCAGGACGAAGAACGGGGCCCCGAATTCGGAGTTGTGCAGCGACACGGCAACGGCCGGACGAAGCACGTCGACCAGGTCCGCCAGCGCCTGGTTCTCGGACAACCCGAAGCGGTGGAGCCGATCACCCCACCGAACGGGAAACGTCCACTCGGGCTGCTCCGCCATGGCCGGGCGGTAAAAGTGGCGGTGCTGTGCGAGGAGGTCGAGCGGCAGGCTCGTCCAGCCGGCGTTCATGGCGGCGGCGTCCGGGTCCACACACGGAAGGAAGTGCCAGGCCAAACCGTCCCGCAGGTCCGGGTGCGCTGCTACCAGATCGGCCAGGACGCCGATGGTGGCATAGCCGACCGGCTCGTTCGGGTGCGGGCCGCCGACCACCAGCACGGCTCGCGGTCCGGACCCGATGGAGAGCACCTCCAACGCGCGTCCCTCCCTAGAGGTCCCGATCCGCCGCATCCGGGCCAGACCTGCTCGGGACTCACCGATGCTGCGCAGCCTCAAGGCGAGCTCCTCCACCGAGGGCACCAGAGTGCCGACCGGTGTGGGGCAGCCCGAGCCGCGCAGCGGGTCATCGAGAATGGACGTGGCAGCAAACACCACGGTGTGCCTCCCTTCGCATGCCCGCAACCGTCTCATGTGATCGCGGCATGCGGGTCCAGAATCTCGGAACAGCCCACCCGTGAAGGGGCCACAGTGCTTCGCTTGTCAGCGGCCCAGATCCTGCCCGCGTACGGCCAGCGCCTCCCCACCGGCGACGCAGGTGCAGATTGGGACGGTGGGGGTGTCGGTGCCGGTCATGCGGTCACCGCAGGGACGGAGAGGGAGAGGGTGTTGGCAAGGTGGGTGAACTCGCGGACTTCGGGCTCGGGTTTCCAAGGGGCGAGGGCCGGGTCCGCTCCGCGTTGTAGCGGGTGACGACCTGCGGCAGGAAGTCCGCGTAGTGCCTGAGCGCGGCGACGTCCGCCTCGGAGCGGACCACCGCGAGCTGGTCCAGCTCGGCGGCGGCGCCGAGCGCGGCCTCGGCCGTGGTCGACGCCATCGTTCGCCGCATGTGGGCGGTCAACCACGCGACCATGCCAGAGCCCAACTAACGATGGCGGGGCAAGGAGCGACGCGCGCGGCAACGGCTCCGGCGGGCGCTCGTGCGCGGGATGAACTTCGAGGGCGCGATCGACAGCGCGCTGATGCGGTACGTGAAAGAGCTGGCCGGCTTCGACCTCATGGTGGAGTTCGCCTGCGGCCCGATGAACGCAGCCGACATGGAACCGACTCAGCTGAATCTCGCGGCCCCGGCCGCCGCATCGACGCAGGCCGAGCTGCGCGCGATCCTCGGCCGCACCGAGCCGGAACCGGCCTGATACCTGCCGACCCTGATTGTCGAGGTGGCAGCGGTCGGTCAGGCGTCTGAGTCGACTTCGGGGTGCGTGAACCTCACGGGCTTGCCCAGCGACCGGGCATAGGCGATTTCGGCTCGCGTGCTGTCTCCGATGTAGTCGCCGACTACGAGCACCTCATCAGCGAGCCGAATTTTCGCCCGGTGCAGATCGTCGAGTCGAACCTTCAGCGCCTCGGCCTCGACAGGATCGGACCAAAGTTCGTGCGGCGACTTCATGTCACAGCCCGGTTTGACGACAATCTTTCCGGCCTTGGTCTCCCGCAGATCGGCCTCGTTCATCTCGGTCATGAAGCGGGTGGAGCCGCAGATCACGACGATATGCGGGAGGCTCAACAGCTTCTTCGCGTTGGCGAGCTTCTCCCCAGGGGTGAGCAGTTGCGGGTATGACACTGGTTCCTCCTGTTGGTGTGGGGGTCTGACTAGGCGTACCGGAACCCCCGTGCGGGATCGCGTCCGGCGTCCGGGTCGAAGGGTGTGAACCAGTCGCTCAGGCCGAGGTTGACCATGCCGAGCATCTGGTTGACCGGGTTGTCGGGGTCGTCGATGCCGTCCATGGAGGCGTCGTACAGCATGAGGACGTCGTGGTCGAGTTTTCCGAACCGCCGCGAGTTCGCATCGCCTCTGAGCTGGGTGAATGCGTCGCGTTCATGTCCGGGACGCACTCACCTGGCAATCATGGCTGGG
>NZ_JBHXEG010000075.1:0-48408 GCF_042724935.1 Kitasatospora sp. NPDC127060 | reverse complement strand
CATTGGTGAACACCGCCGTGGCGGCGACCACCGAGGTGTCCGAGTTGCCCTTGGCCACGATCAGTTCGGGGTTCCTGGCATCCGGGACGAAGGCCCCGACCAGGGCGCGGTCGCGCAGCAGCTGCTCGGCGGCGGGGCGGTCGGCGACGGTCCGGACGTCCAGCGCGTCGCCGGCCTTGCCCTGGATGGTCTGCGCCAGGCCCTGGGCCTGGGGGCCGGAGCCGACGACGGCGACCTTGAGGTGGTTGGGTTCCGGCTGGTGGAAGGCGCCCTGGTAGGCGAGCGCCATGCCGAGGCACATCAGCAGCGGGGTGAGCAGGTGGACGGCGAGGTGCTTGAGCGAGTGCCCCAGGGTGGGCGCTGCGGTGGGGGTCTGGGGGGTGCTCATGGCGTTCGTACCGTCCTCCGGCGTTCTCGTCCGGCTCTTCCGACCGAGGTGACACATACCACCGATCAAGGTGGTAAATGCAACCATCTATGGATGTAGCTTACAACCATCCAGCCGGAATCGGAAGCCCGGCCACCGCGAGCGGCACCCCGGCCCCAACCCGACCCCCAGCCCGGCCCCGCCCTACCGCAGGCTCAACCCGGCCCCAGCCCGATCCCGCCCCACCGCGGTCTCAGTCCAGCTCGAACACGCCGTACGAGAAGCCGTCCGCCCGCAGCTCACCGTCCACCACCCGCACGCCCTGCACCTCCAGCGGCCGCACGACGCCCCCGTCCGCCAGCCGGAGCGCCCCCGGCTCCCGCCGTGGGTTCACCGCCACCAGGTACCGCCCGGCGCGGGTGTACACCAGCGGGTACCCGGCGTGCCGCACCTCCACCCCGCCCGCTGTCCCCAGCCCGGGGTGGGCGCGCCGCAGCGCGATCAGCCGCCGCACGGTGTGCAGCAACGAGGTCGGGTCGGCGCGCTGGGAGAGCACGTCCGGCCGCCGCGGGTCCGGGTCCAGCGGCAGGTAGTACCGCTCGGGGGCGGCGGTGGAGAACCCGGCCGACGGGCCCGGCGTCCACTGCATCGGGGTCCGCGAGCCCGCCCGGTTGAAGCGCGGCCCCAGCACGCTGCCCTCGACGTCCGGCAGCCCGGGCAGGAAGCGCATGCCGATCTCGTCGCCGTAGTACACCGCGGGCAGGGTCGGCCAGGTGAGCAGGAAGGCGAAGGCGGCGGCGAGTTGCTCGCCGGAGCGCGGGCCGGTGGCGAGCCGGGAGAAGTCGTGGTTGGCGGTGGGCAGCACGATGTGCCCGTTGCCCTCGGTGAGTTCGGCGGCGGAGCGCCAGGCGTCCAGGAAGGTCTGCGGGGTACCACGCCCCTCGGCCTCGAAGTAGCAGGGGCCCTGCTGCCAGAACTCCTCCACCGTCCCGCCGCCGTTGTTCCACAGCGAGCGCAGGGGAAGGCCGTGGTCGTCCCCGCCGAAGTGCAGGAAGAAGTCCGCGTGGAACCCGGCCGCGACGGCGGCGGCCGGCTCGCCCCACTCGGCGAACAGCGCGGCCTCGGGGTGGGTGCGGTCCAGCCAGTCGCGCAGTTCGGTCCAGAGCTTGGCGGTCTCCACCCGGCCGGGGTCGTCCTTGACCAACGAGTACGCCATGTCGACCCGGAACCCGGCCACACCGAGGCCCAGCCAGTGCGCCATGATGTCGCGCAGCGCCGCCCGGTTGGCGCGCGGGCCCTCGGCATCCACCGGCTGGCGCCATGGCTCCGCAGAACTGCCGCGCGCATAGCCGAAGTTGAGGGCGGGCTGACAGTCGAAGAAGTTCGGCCGGTACCAGCCCGGCCGGCTCCCGGGCGAGGCGACGAAGCCGTCCACCGGGCGGTCCGACCAGATGTAGCGCTGGTCGGACGGGTCCTCGGCGGAGGCCAGGAACCAGGGGTGGCGGTCGGAGGTGTGCCCGGCGACCAGGTCCAGCAGGATCCGGATGCCCTTGCGGCGGGCGGCCTCGACCAGTGCGACCAGGTCCTCGGTGCGGCCGTAGCGCGGGGCCGGAGTGACGTAGTCGGTGATGTCGTACCCGGCGTCGCGGAACGGCGAGGCGAAGCAGGGGTTGAGCCAGACCGTGTCCACCCCCAGCCAGGAGAGGTGGTCGAGGTGCTCGGTGATGCCGGCGAAGTCGCCGATGCCGTCGCCGTCGGAGTCCGCGAAGGACTGCGGGTAGATCTGGTAGAGCACGGCGTCGGCCAGCCAGTCGGGGCCGGGGCGGGTCGAGGTCATGGGGTGGATCCTCCTGCCGGGTCCGGGGGCCGCGCGGGCCGAGAGCCGAGGGGCCGGGGGTGAGCCGGGTGCCACCGATTCTCGTCCAATCCCGGCCGTCCCGACAGCCCGCCTCACACCTTCACGGAACCACCGCCGTACCCACGCGCCGCGCCACCGGACCCCGCCGTGCCGCGCCCCGACCAACCGCCCCGACCCCCCGCGCCAGCCCGACCCGCCGGAAGGGGCCCTGCCGCGCCCCCTCACGACGCCACGGCCACGCCTCCGTTACGGCACCCCCGCCGCACACGCCCGGGTGAACACCCGCGCCCGCCGGGTGATCTCCGCCCAGTCCCCCGCCTCCACCACCGCCGGCGGCACCACGTCCGTCCCCGCGCACACCGCGAGCGCCCCCTGCGCCAGGAACTCGGCCGCGTTGCCCGCGTTGACCCCGCCGGATGCCACCAACGGCACGTCCGGGTACGGGCCGCGCAGGTCCTTGAAGTAGCCGGGGCCGAACGACCGGGCCGGGAAGATCTTGACGGCGGCCGCGCCCAGGTCGACCGCCCGGGCCACCTCGGTCGGGGTGAGCGCCCCCAACACCACCGGCACCCCGCGGGACCGGCCGGCCGCCGCGACCTCCAGCCGACAGCCCGGGGTGACCAGGAAGGAGGCCCCGGAGTCGATCCCCCGCTCGGCCTGCTCGGCGGTCAGCACCGTCCCGACGCCGACCCGCCAGCCGGCCGCCGAAGCCCGTACAAGATGGTCCGTCACATCCGGTGTGGTGTAGGTGAATTCGGTGAAGCAGATGCCGCCCTCCGCGAGCGCTGCGCACAGCGCGGCGGCGTCCGGGATCCGGGGTGCGCGGACCACCGCGATCACCGGGTCGTTCCACAGCTCGGACAGATCGTTCATGGGGCCAGGGTCCCTCGGTCGGTGCGGCGCAGGGCACGCCCGGGGCGGGCGCCGGTGGTGCGTCCCTGCCGGACGACGGCGGTGCCGTTGACGTACACGTACTCGATCCCCTCGGCGGGCAGCCGGGGTTGCTCGAAGGTGGCGGCGTCCCGGACCCGTTCGGGATCGAGGAGCACCAGGTCGGCGTGGTACCCCGAGGCGACCCGGCCGCGCCGGTCCAGTCCCAGCCGGGCGGCGGGCCGACCGGTCATCCGGGCGACGGCCTGCTCCAGCGTGAGCACCCCCAACTCCCGTCCGTAGTGTCCGAGGTAGCGCGGGAAGGTGCCCCAGGCGCGCGGGTGCGGCCGGGCCCCGACGAGCAGTCCGTCACTGCCGACGGTGTGGGCGCGGTGGCGCATCACCGCCCGGACGTTCTCCTCGTGGCCGACGTGCTGGAGGATGGTGGTGGCCAACTCGTCCCGGAGCAGCAGGTCGAGGAACACCTGCGTCCCGCCGGTCCCCCGCTCGACGGCGAGTTCGGCGACCGTCCGGCCGACCGTCTCCGCGAGCCCCGCCGAGCGGACGCCGGAGATCTGGACGGTCGCCCAGTCGGCGACCACGCCGTGGCAGCCGTCGCTGCCCTGCTCCTCCATCGCGTACCGGATCCGCTCCCGGGCAGCCGGGTCGGCGAGCCGCGCCAGTGTCGCGCCCGGCCCGCCCTCGGTGGCCCAACTCGGCAGCAGGGCGGCCAGGGTGGTGGATCCGGGTAGGTAGGGGTAGCTGTCCAGGGTGAGGTCGACGCCGTCCGCGAGCGCCCGGTCGACCAGTTCCAGCAGCTCGCCGGCCCGGCCGCGGTTGACGCCGAAGTTCATCGTGGCGTGGGTCAGGTGCAGCGCGCAGCCGGACCGCCGGGCGATCTCCACCATCTCCGCGTATCCCTCCAACGCACCTTTCCCGTAAGAGCGTTGGTGCGGTGCGTGGAAGCCACCGTAGGCCGCCACCACGGTGCACAGCTCGACCAGTTCGGCGGTGTCCGCGTACATCCCGGGGGTGTAGCTGAGGCCGCTGGACATCCCCACCGCCCCGTCCAGCAGGCTCCGCGCCAACACCTGCCGCATCCGGTCGAGTTCGGCCGGGCCGGGCGGGCGGTTGTCCCAGCCCATGGCGAGCATCCGCAGCGAGCCGTGCGGGACCAGGTAGCAGGCGTTCACGGCGACCCGGGTGCGGTCGATCCGGTCGAGGTAGCCGGCGACGTCGCGCCAGTCCCAGTCGAAGTCCGTCGGATCGCCGTTCCAGCCCGCCAGTTGGCGGCGCAGCGCGGGCAGGGTGGTGTCGTCCACCGGGGCGTAGGACAGGCCGTCCTGGCCGAGCACCTCGCAGGTGACGCCCTGGGTGACCTTGGCCGGGTGCTCGGGTTCGAGCAGCAGGGCGAGGTCGGAGTGGGCGTGCATGTCGATGAAGCCGGGGGCGAGCACCAGCCCGTCGGCGTCCACCTCCGTGGCCCCGCCGAGGCCCGTACCGATCTCGGCGATCAGCCCGTCGGCGATCCGCACGTCCGCCCGGTAGCGTTCGGCGCCGGTCCCGTCGACGACCGTCGCCGCCTTGAAGACGGTTGCTCTCTCTCCCACCGCCATCAGAAGAACGTCCTGACCAGCCCGGTGACCTTCGGCTCGGCCGCGTCCGCCGAGTCCAGCACCGGAATCGCCGTCCACCTGTCGAAGGCCGTGCACGGGTGCGAGACGCCGAGCCGCAGCACCGCACCGAGCGGTGCGAGGTCGCCCGCGTCGCGGAGGAAGGCGTGCTGGTCGTTGAGTGCGGTGATCCGGGCCGCCGTGCCGGTCAACACCGCTCCCCCGCGCACCAGTTGCGGCTCGGGCAGGCCCTCGTCGAACGGCAGGTCGCGCTTTCCCGCGTCCAGCAGCGCCAGCTGGGGCTCCGGCCGGGAGGCCACCCGGGCCCAACCGTGCAGCGCGCCGCGGAACGGGGCTTCCCCGGCGCCCCGGGCGAGCGGCGAGATGCCCCGGTAGAACCCGTCGTCGTGGGCGATGTACGCGCCCGAGCGCAGCACCACCTGCGCCTCCGGCAGCGCGGCCAACTCCTCGACCACCAGGTCGAAGTAGGCGCTGCCGCCGGCCGACACCACCGGCGGCGCGTCGTCCGGGTAGGCCGTGGCGAGCCGCCCGTGCAGCTCGCCGAGCGCCTTGAGGTAGCCGCGTACGGTGGCCAGTCCCTCGGCGGTGGCGTCGTGCGCGAGGGCTCCCTCGTACCCGCCGACCCCGGCGAGCCGCAGGGTGGGGGCGCGCAGGACGGCGGCGGCGATCTCGACGGCCGCGTCCACGCCGCGCGCGCCGGTCCGCCCGCCCGGGCCGCCGAGTTCGATCAGCACCTCGACCGGCCGTTCGGCCCCGGCGGCGCGCAGCGCCTCGTCCATCTGCCGTACGCCGTCGGCGGAGTCGGTCCAGCAGAGGAAGGCGAAGCCCGGGTCGGCGGCCAGTTCGGCGGCGAGCCAGGCCAGTCCGGCCGGGTCGAGCAGGGTGTTGGCGAGCAGGATCCGCTGGACGCCGAAGGCCCGGGCGACCCGCACCTGCGGCAGGTTGGCGAGGGTGATGCCGTGGCTGCCGGCGGTGATCTGGGCCTGCCAGAGTTCGGGCGCCATGGTGGTCTTGCCGTGCGGGGTGAGCGCGACGCCCGCCTCGGAGCACCAGCGGGCCATGGTGCGGATGTTGTGGTCGAGCGCGGCGGCGTCGAGGGTGAGCAGAGGGGTGCCGAGGGAGGACAGGGTGGGCCCGGTGGCGAGCCAGTCGCGGACGGTGTGCCCCCAGCTCTCCGGCGGGGCGGCCTTGAACCGCCAGTCGAGGGTCTCGTCGGCCAGCGCGGCCACCGCCCCCTCGGCGATCCCCGGCCCGGCCGTCCTGCTCGCGAACGTCTGCTTCACCCTGTCCTCCATTCGTGCAAGTTGCAGCATGTGCAACGAGGGTTGCACATGCTGCCAGCACGGTTCTAGCATCGGCGCCGGATCACGGTCAACGGAGTCGAACCCACGGCCAGGGGTCGAACCCACCGTCAGGAGTCGAACCCGCCCTCAGAGGTCGACACACCGCCGCCGCAGACGAGGAGCCCAGCAGATGCCGCCACAGGACACCCCGGGGCCGACCCACCCCGGTCCTCCCCCGACGGCCGTCTGCCTGGGCGAGTCGATGGCCGTCCTGCTGCCCGACCGCCCGGGACCGCTGGAGGCCGTGGACACCTTCCGGCTGTCCGTCGGCGGCGCGGAGTCCAATGTGGCCGGGGCGTTGGCCGGCCTCGGCGTGCCGACCGCCTGGATCAGCCGGGTCGGCGACGACGGCTTCGGCCGCCGCCTGCTCGCCGAGGTCGCCGCCCGCGGCGTGGACGTCTCCGGGGTCACCGTCGACCCGCACCGCCCGACCGGCCTGTATCTGAAGGAGGTCGGCGGCGCCACCGGCCACCGGCACGACCTCGGCCCCGGCCGCAGCCGACTGCACTACCACCGGCGCGGCTCCGCGGCAGCCGCGCTCTCCCCCGCCCTGCTCACCGACCCGGCCGCCGCCCGGCTGCTGGCGGGCGCCCGGCTGCTCCACCTGTCCGGCATCACCGCCGCGCTCTCCGACGACTGCCTGGCCCTGCTGCGCGCCCTGCTCGCCGACCGCCGCCCCGGGCGGCTGGTCAGCTTCGATCTCAACTGGCGCCCCTCGCTCTGGCGGGACCGCGACCCGGCGGTGCTGCCGCCGCTGCTGGACGCCGCCGACCTGCTGCTGCTCGGCGCCGACGAGGCCCAGGCCGCCTTCGGCACCGACGAGCCGGCCGCGCTGCGCCGCCGCTTCCCGTCCCCCGCCACCGTGGTGGTCAAGGACGCCGCCCGGCTGGTCACCGCGCTGGAGCGGGACGGTACGGCCGTCGCCGAGCCGGCCCTGGCCGTCGAGGTGGTGGAGGCCACCGGCGCGGGCGACGCCTTCGCGGCCGGCTACCTGGCCGGCACCCTGCACGGCCTGGACCAGCGCCGCCGGCTGAGACTCGGCCACCTGGCCGCGGCCTGCGCCCTGACCGCCCACGGCGACCAGGCCGAACTGCCGCCCACCCCAGTGGTGACCGCCCTGCTCGATGCCTCCCCCGCCGACTGGGCCGCCACCCGGGTCACCGCCGACGACATCGCCTCCCCGGCGCTGCCCGCTTCCCGCGTCCGGCCCGCCTCCCCCGGCCCGGGCAGAATGAGCAGCGACCCCAGCCACCCGACCGGAGCCCGAGCCCGATGAGCCAGACCGTCACCCGCGCCCTGCGCATCCTCGCCCAGCTCGGCGAGGGCGAGCGCTCCCTCGACCAGCTGGCCGAGGTCCTCGGCGTGCACAAGACCACCGTGCTGCGGCTGCTCCAGAGCCTGGAGGAGGAGCGCTTCGTCTACCGTGACGCGGCCTACCGCTACCACCTCGGCGCGGGCCTGTTCGCTCTCTCCGGCCTCGCCCTGGAGCAGCGCGGCCTCCGCCGGATCGCCGCCCCGCACCTCGCCGAGCTGAACTCCGCCACCGGCCAGACCGTGCACCTGGCGGCGTACGAGGGCGGCGAGGTGGTCTACATCGACAAGTACGACTCCCGTCACCCGGTCAGGATGTACTCCCGGATCGGCCTGCGCGCGGCCCTGCACAGCGCCGCCGTATCCAAGGTGCTGCTGGCCGACCTCCCGCTGCCCGAGCGCCGCCGGGTGGTGGCCGGGGTCGACTTCACCCCGCACACCGAACGCACCCTCACCACGCCCGAGGCGCTGCTCGCCGAGCTGGAGAAGGTCGCCGCCCTGGGCTGGGCGCAGGACCACGCCGAGCACGAGGCCTTCATCAACTGCGTGGCCGCCCCGATCCGGGACGCCAGCGGTCGGGTCGTCGCCGCCGCGTCGATCTCCGTCCCGGACGTCGTCCTCCCGTACGAGCAGGTGCTGGACCTCCTCCCCCAGCTGCTCGCCACCGCCCGCGCCATTTCGGCCGACTGCGGCCGCCCCGAGCACAACTGACGGCCAGCCACCCGCTGCCGCACCCACCGCACGTAAGGAACCCCATGGACTCCGACAAGCTCGAGATCCGCACCGACGGCGCCCCGGCCCCCGCCTGGATGTTCTCCCAGGGCGTCCGCAAGGGCCCGATCCTCCAGGTCTCCGGCCAGGGCCCGCAGGACCCGGCCACCGGCGAGTACCTCCACCACGGCGACGTGAAGGCCCAGACCCGCCGCACGCTGGAGAACGTCAAGGCCATCGTCGAGGCCGGCGGCGCCACCGTCGAGGACGTGGTGATGTTCCGTGTCTACCTCACCAAGCGGGCCGACTTCCCGCTGATGAACGAGGTCTACGCCGAGTTCATCGACGAGAACATCAAGCCGGGCGGGGTGAAGCCCTGCCGCACCACGGTCTTCGTCGAACTGCCGCAGGAGCCGATGCTGGTGGAGATCGACGCCCAGGCCGTCGTCGGCTGACCCGCCGCCACCGCCACCCCCGGGGGCCCTGACGCCGTCACGCGTCCGGGCCCTCGTCGCACTTGCCACCGCCCTCCGTGAAGATTAGGTTAGGCTCACCTAACTAACAGGAGGTCCGTCCATGAGCCTGCCCACCGGCGACGCCCAGGTGCCCGAGCCCACCACCGCCGACCGGGTCCACAGCCTGCTCAGCGCGACCTCCTCGCTCACCGTCCGCGCCCTCGGCGAGCTCCACGACCTGGACACCCCGGTCTCCGTCCACGGCTCCCGGCTGCGCCTGCGCGTCCCGCTGGACGCCCCGCTCACCGCGGCCGCCGCCGGCGCCACCGACGGCCTGGCCGTCGTGCTCGACGTCACCGACGTATCCCCCGTCGCCGTCCGCGACCGGATCCGCGCCCGGCTCACCCTCGCCGGCCGACTGCACCTGGCCCACCTCGCCGACGACGGCCTCAGCGTCCACCTGCGCGTCGACGTCGCCCACGCCGTCCTCGCCACCCCGTACGGCACCAGCGCGCTCACCGCCGCCGACCTCACCCTCGCCGCCCCCGACCCGCTGGCCCGGCACGAGGCCGCCCTGCTCACCCACCTGGCCGACGACCACGCCGACGCCCTCGACCTGCTCACCCGCCTGCTCGACCCGGCCCTGCTCACCCACCGGCCGGACGTCCGCCCGCTCGCCCTGGACCGCCACGGCCTGGTGCTGCGCCTGGACCACTCGCACGGCCACCGCGACGTCCGTCTGGTCTTCCCCGAACCCGCCGACGACACCGAGGACTTCGGCCACCGGATGCACCAGCTGCTCGGCGCCGCCGAGCACGGCCTGCCCGTCCACCGGAACTGACCCACCGAAACCGAACGGCTCGCGGAATCGGAGATCACCCCGGGAGTCACGGGAGTTGACGCGCCGTTCGACACCTCGCGCACCGCGAGGCCCCGGGAAACGGCGGTGGCCGGCCCGGCCGCACGAGAGCTGTCTCGTACGGCCGGACCGGCCGTGGGCGTGTCCCGCGCCCAGGTCCACTGGTGCGGCGATCACCCGGTCGAGCGGTCACCCGACATGACCATCCCGGGCGGTCGATTCGCCCCGCATCAGCGGTGGTTCACAGTCCTGCGGAAGGGAGCAGGCGGGTCAGAGCGCGACGCCGTGCGCCCGCAGGTAGGCGACCGGGTCGATGTCCGAGCCGTACTCCGGACCGGTGCGGATCTCGAAGTGCAGGTGCGGGCCGGTCACATTGCCGGTCGCGCCGGAGAGGCCGAGCTGCTGGCCGGTGGTGACGGTCTGACCGATCGACACGCCGATCGAGGACAGGTGCGCGTACTGGGCGTACTTGCCGTCGGCGAGCTTGATCTCGACCTCGTTGCCGTAGGCGCCGCCGTTGCCGGCCTTCACCACGACACCGTTGGCGACGGCGCGCAGCGGGGTGCCGGTGGAGGCGACGAAGTCCTGGCCGGTGTGGTGGCCGGAGGCCCACATCGAGCCGGCCACGCCGTAGGCCTCGCCCAGCACCGGGTTGGCCAGCGGGGCGACGTAGCCGGAGGTGGCGGCGACCGGGGCGGCGGTGACGGCCTGGGCCGGGGCGGCGGTCTGCACCTGGGTCTGCAGCTGGGCACCCGGCTTGGCGGCCTCGGTCCGGACCTGCGGCTGGGTGTCCGCGGCGGCGGAGGCGTCCTGGGAGGCCGGAGCGGCCGGCTTGGCGGGCTTCGCCGGAGCGGCGGGCTTCGCAGCGTCAGCGGCCTGGCCGGCCTGACCGGCGAGGGCCAGCTGCTGGCCCGGGAAGATCAGGTTCGGGTTGGCGCCGACGACCGAGCGGTTCTGCTCGTACAGCGCGTGCCAGCCGCCGTCGACGTGCTTGGCGTCGGCGATCTTCGAGAGGGTGTCGCCGCTGACGACGCGGTAGCTCTCCTGACCGGCGGCCGAGGCGCCGGCCACCGAAGCGCCGGTGGCCGAGGCGGCCGGAGCGGCCTCGTGCGAGGCGGCCGAAGCGGTGGCGGCGGCCGGGGCGGTGTGCGCCTGGGCGCTCATCGCGGTCACGAGCGGCAGGACGAACGAGGCGCCGGTGACGGCGGTGGCGATGCCGATGCGGGCGGCACGGGGCAGGGCGATACGACGAGCCTGTGCAGGCATGGAATTTTCCTCTCCGACGCCTGCGAGGTGAGCTGTCGGGTTCGGGCTGGAGTTGCCCGGCCGCGCATGCGCGGCTTCACCCCAAGCCGGTCCTGGTCGTCCGCGCGCTGAAGAGGCGCGAACTCCGGTCCGGCGACTTACCTGTGGGTCCCCCGCTCCTGCCGTACAGAGTTCGGTTCGAGCCACCGGGCAGCGGCAGGACTCGGCGTTCCACCCGGTGGATCCGTCCGGGCTGGCCGGGCGGTCGCTGAACTAAAACTCATCCGTTCAGGTGAAGCAATGTCGATCTCTTGAATCCGCAACCACCCCCACCGCCATGGTCACCCTCCGAATGATCCCGCACACCGTGCGTGCACAATCCATTCACCCGGCGCCACTGATCCACCACCCTGCGCCGACCACCCCACCGCCACGCGACCGTTCGATCACGCACCGCCACCGACCGACACACCACCCGGTGACCCTTGTCACGTACACCCCGTCGGACCAGGATCTGCCCCGTGACCACCTCTCAAGCAGGCACTCTGCGCCTGGGCACCGCGCAGGGCCGCTGGGTTCTCCTGGCAACGGTGCTCGGCTCCAGCATGGCGATGCTCGACGGCACCGTGGTGAACGTCGCCCTGCCCCGGATCGGCGCCGACCTCGGCGCCTCCCTCGCCTCGCTGCAATGGACCCTGAACGCCTATCTGCTCACCCTGGCGGGCCTGATCCTGCTCGGCGGCGCCCTCGGCGACCGCTACGGCCGGCGCCGGGTCTTCCTGATCGGCGTGGTCTGGTTCGCCGCCGCGTCCGCGGCCTGCGCCGCCGCCCCGACCATCCACGTACTGATCGTCGGCCGCGCCGTCCAGGGCATCGGCGGGGCTCTGCTCACCCCGGGCTCGCTCGCCATGCTCCAGGCCGTCTTCCACCCGGACGACCGCTCGGCGGCGGTGGGTCTGTGGTCCGGCCTGGGCGGGGTGTCGGCCGCCGTCGGCCCCTTCCTCGGCGGCTGGCTGGTGGACGGCCCCGGCTGGCGCTGGATCTTCCTGCTGAACCTGCCGCTGGCCGCCGCCGTCATCGCGGTGACCTCCCGTTACGTCCCGGAGAGCCGGGACGAGTCGGCGGTCGGCCGCTTCGACGTACCCGGCGCGCTGCTCGCCGCGCTCGCCCTCGGCGCGATCACCTACGCGCTCACCGCCGCCGGGGAGGGCCTGTCCCCCGCCGTCTGGGTCACCGGGGCGATCGGCCTGCTGCTGGGCGCCGCCTTCGTTGCCGTCGAGCGGCGCACCCCCGAACCGATGCTGCCGCTCGGGCTGTTCTCCTCCCGGCTGTTCACCGCCGTGAACCTGGTCACCCTCTGCGTCTACGCGGCGTTCAGCGGGGTGTTCTTCCTCCTGGTCGTGCAGCTGCAGATCGTCTCGGGCTTCTCCCCGCTGGTCTCCGGCCTCGCGCTGGTGCCGATCACCGTGCTGATGCTGACCCTGTCCGCGCGGGCCGGCCGCCTCGGCAAGCGGATCGGCCCGCGCATCCCGCTCACCGTCGGCCCGCTGCTGTGCGCGGCCGGGGTGCTGCTGATGCTGCGCACCGGCCCGGACTCCTCCTACTGGGCGGACGTGCTGCCCGCGGTGGCGGTGATGGGATCCGGGATGACCCTGCTGGTCGCGCCGCTGACCGCGACCGTGCTGGCCGCCGTCGAGGTGCGGCACGCCGGCATCGCCAGCGGCGTCAACAACGCCGCCGCCCGCGCGGCCGGGCTGCTCGCGGTGGCGGCGCTGCCCGCGCTGGCCGGGCTGAGCGGCGACGCCTACCGGGTGCCGTCCTCGGTGGACTCCGCCTTCCACACCGCGATGCTGATCTGCGCGGGTCTGCTGGCCGCCGGCGGGCTGATCGCCTTCACCACCATCCGGGGCAATGTGCTCGCGCCGGAGGAGGCGCACCCGCTGGCCGAGCCGAACTGCGACTGGCCGTGCGCCACCACCACTCCGCCGCTCGACCCGGGCCGCCCCCGGACGCCCGAGGGCCCCGCCACCGGAACGGCGGCGGGGCCCTCGGCAGAGAGCTGACGCTACGTCAGAGGATGTCGCCCGGCGCGTACTTGGCCGCCGCCGGGTAGGCCGCCGCGACGGCCTCCACCTGGCGAACGACCTCGGCGACCTGCGCCGCGGCCGCACCGGTGAAGGACAGCCGGTCGGCCAGCAGCGCGTCCAGCGCGGCCCGGTCCAGCGGGATCCGCTCATCGGCGGCGAGGCGGTCCAGCAGCTCGTTCTCCCGGGCGCCCGCGCGCATCGCCAGCGCGGAGGCGACGGCGTGCTCCTTGATGACCTCGTGGCCGGTCTCCCGGCCGACGCCCGCGCGCACCGCGCCCATCAGCACCTTGGTGGTGGCCAGGAACGGCAGGTAGCGGTCCAGCTCGGCCTCGACCACGGCGGGGAAGGCGCCGAACTCGTCCAGGACGGTGAGGAAGGTCTCCAGCAGGCCGTCGAAGGCGAAGAACGCGTCCGGCAGCGCGACCCGGCGCACCACTGAGCAGGAGACGTCGCCCTCGTTCCACTGGTCGCCGGCCAGCTCGCCGGTCATCGACGCGTAGCCGCGCAGGATGACGGCCAGGCCGTTGACGCGCTCGCAGGAGCGGGTGTTCATCTTGTGCGGCATCGCGGAGGAGCCGACCTGGCCCTCCTTGAAGCCCTCCGTCACCAGCTCGTGGCCGGCCATCAGACGGATGGTCTTGGCCAGGCTGGACGGCGCGGCCGCCAACTGGACGAGGGCGGTGAGCACCTCGAAGTCCAGCGAGCGCGGGTAGACCTGGCCGACGCTGGTGAGCACGTTCTCGAAGCCGAGGTGACCGGCGACCCGGCGCTCCAGCTCGGCCAGCTTCTCGGTGTCGCCGCCGAGCAGGTCCAGCATGTCCTGGGCGGTGCCGACCGGGCCCTTGATCCCGCGCAGCGGGTAGCGGGCGATCAGCTCCTCCAGCCGCCGGAAGGCGACCAGCAGCTCGTCGGCGATCGACGCGAAACGCTTGCCCAGGGTGGTGGCCTGTGCGGCCACGTTGTGCGAGCGGCCGGCCATGACCAGCTCGGAGTGCTGCGCGGCCAGGTCGGCCAGGCGCACGAGCACGGCGACCGTACGGTCCCGGACGTGCTCCAGCGACTGGCGGATCTGCAGCTGCTCGACGTTCTCGGTCAGGTCCCGGGAGGTCATCCCCTTGTGGATCTGCTCGTGCCCGGCGAGCTCGCTGAACTCCTCGATCCGGGCCTTCACGTCGTGGCGGGTGATCCGCTCACGGGCGGCGATCGAGCCGAGGTCGACCTGGTCGATCACCCGCTCGTAGTCGGCGACGGCGTTCGCCGGCACCTCGACACCGAGGTCCTGCTGGGCCTTCAGGACGGCGAGCCACAGGTGGCGCTCGAGGACCACCTTGTGCTCGGGGGACCACATCTGGGCCAGGGTCGCCGAGGCGTACCGGGAGGCCAGGACATTGGGGATCTGGGGCTTCGCGCTCACGCTTCGCAAGCCTAACAGCCGAGGTCACGCCGAACGTCGGCGGATGGGGTCGCCCGACTCCCGCCCGCCGATCCGCCACAGCCCGCCGATCCCCACAGCCGTCGATCCGCCACAGCCCGCCGATCCCCACAGCCGCCGATCCGCCACAGCCCCACCGATGCGCCCACGGCCCGCCATGTGCTCACGGCCCGCCGATGCGCCCACGAGCGCAGCCACCGATGCGCCCGTGAGCGTACCGGCCGGGCGGCCGCTACTGCTGCGCGACGCCCGTCCGGCCGGCCAGCACCGGGAGGACCTGCCCGCAGATCGAGTGCAGGGCGATCCGCTGCTCGTCGGTCATCGCCTCGAAGGCCTGGTGGGTGCGGGCCATCTCGCCACGGATGCGGTTGAGGATCTCCCGGCCCTCGTCCGTGATCACCACGATCTTCACCCGGCGGTCGCCGGCGGCCGCCTCCCGGTTGGCGAGGCCCAGCGTCTCCAGCCGGTCCACGATCCCGGTCACGTTCGACGCGTCGCAGCCCAGGCGCCCGGCCAGTGCCCGCATCGGCACCGGTTCCTGCACCGAGCCCAGCGCCTTGGCCTGGGAGGAGGACAGCCCGTGCCGGGCCGCGGCCGCCGCGAAGTCCTGGAAGTACGCGGCGCCGACGGCGGCCAACGCCTCCATCAGCTCGGCGTTGGTCGGTACGGTCGTCGTCGAGGTCGAACCCATGGGGTCAGCGTACGGCCGAGTGCTTCAGTAACTCAAGCTTTGACCACGGCAACCGTCGGCGAGCCGCCTCACACGTCCATCGATCGGGGGAAGGTCAGAGCACCAGCTGGTCGAACAGCCGCCGCAGCTCCGCCTCCGGATCCGCGGTCAACCCGGTGTGCACCGGCCCCGGCTGGACGATCGCGCTGCGCGGCGCGGTCAACCAGCGGAACCGCTGCCCGGGGCTGTCCGAAGCGGCCGGACCGGCGGCCGGGCCACCCAGGCAGACCGCCTCGATCCCCTGCAGCGCCCGCCGCACCCCCTGCACGTCCGCCACCGGGTCCAGCGCCAGCAGCCGGGCCTGGTCCAGGTGGGTGCGCGCGGCCAGGTGCGCGTTCTGCCGGCAGTACAGCAGCACCCCGACGTTCACGCACTCACCCCGCTCCACCCGCGGCACCGCCCGGATCACGGCGTACTCGTAGTCGTGCAGCTCCACGACGGCCGGCGGCGCGGCCGACAGCGGCTCGGTCATGCGGGCACCTCCGGCAGCCAGTCACGCGGACCGGCCAGTCGCTCGGTCAGCTGGGAGCGGTACGCGGCGCGCACGTCCTCGGGCGAGTCGAAGCCGAACTCGTCCATCAGCCACACCTCGGGGATCTGCGCCACCGCCGCCTCGACCGCCGCCTCCGCGAGCGGCGCGAGCGCCTTGTCCGCCGCCGCCAGATCCGGCCGGGCCCGCAGCAGCGCATGGTCGGACGCGTCGTACGGGCGGCGCACCCAGGCGGCGGCGCCGGCCCAGTTGTGGTGGAAGATCAGGCTCGCGCCGTGGTCGATCAGCCGCAGCCCGCCGGTGGCCACCAGCAGGTTGGGGTTGCGCCAGGACCGGTCGACGTTGCCGATCAGCGCGTCGAACCAGAGCACCTGCCCGGCCAGTTCGGGGTCCACGTCGAAGCAGAGCGGGTCGAAGTTGAGCGCGCCGCTGACGAAGGCCATCCCGAGGTTGGTCCCGCCGCTGGCCCGCATCTGGTCCTGCACCTGGTGGTCCGGCTCGCTGCGCGCGAGCACCGGATCCAGGTCGACGGTCACCAGCTCCGGCACCGGCAGCCCGAGCCGCCGGCCCAGTTCCCCGGCCAGCACCTCCGCCACCAGGGCCTTGCGGCCCTGCGCCGCGCCGACCCATTTCAGCGCGTACAGCCGCCGGTCGTCGGCCTCGACCAGGCCCGGCATCGAGCCGCCTTCTCGCAGTGGCGTCACGTACCGGACCGCCGTCACCTCGGGGAGCACGCCCGACAGCCTATCGGTGCCCCTCCCCCTCCGTACGTCCCCGCCCCACGACCCACCCGTCCCCCTTCCCCCACCTCCCCCCTCCGCCCCACCCCGGTGGCAGCCCCCGCTGCTCCGTGCGAGTGTGGCGGACAGTAATGGGGGCCTTCCGGTACGACCTGTACGGCAAAGGGATGAGCGATGGAACGACCTCGGATCCTGATCGTGGGCGGCGGCTTCGCAGGCCTGGAGTGCGCCCGCCGCCTCGAACGCAAGCTCTCGCCGTCGGAGGCCGAGATCACGCTGGTCACGCCGTTCAGCTACCAGCTCTACCTCCCCCTCCTCCCGCACGTCGCCGCCGGCGTCCTCACCCCCCAGTCCGTCGCGGTCTCGCTGCGCCGGAGCCTGCGCCGCACCCACATCGTCCCGGGCGGCGCCATCGGTGTGGACCCGGCCTCCCGGGTGTGCGTCGTCCGCAAGATCACCGACGAGGTGGTCGCGCAGAAGTACGACGTCCTGGTGCTCGCCCCCGGCAGCGTCACCCGCACCTTCGACATCCCCGGGCTCACCGACTACGCCCGCGGCATGAAGACGCTTGCCGAGGCGGCCTACGTCCGCGACCACGTGATCGCCCAACTCGACCTCGCCTCGGCCACCTTGGACCAGCGCGAGCGCGAGTCCCGGCTGCAGTTCGTGGTCGTCGGCGGCGGCTACGCGGGCACCGAGACGGCCGCCTGCCTGCAGCGCCTGACCACCGCCGCCGCCCGCCGCTACCCCCGATTGGACGCCCGCCAGATCAAGTGGCACCTGATCGACATCGCCCCCAAGCTGATGCCCGAGCTCGGCGACGCACTCGGCACGGCCGCCCTGGAGGTGCTGCGCGACCGCGGCATCGACGTGTCGCTGGGCGTCTCGGTGGCCGAAGTCGGCGCCGAGTCGGTCAAGTTCACCGACGGCCGGGTGCTCCCCTGCCGCACCCTGATCTGGACCGCCGGCGTGGCCGCGAGCCCGTTGATCGGCACCCTGGACGCGGAGACGGTCCGCGGCCGGCTGGTGGTGACGGCCGAGATGCGGGTGCCGCAGTTCGAGGGCGTGTTCGCGCTCGGTGACGCGGCCGCCGTACCCGACCTGGCCAAGGGCGACGGCGCGGTCTGCCCGCCGACCGCCCAGCACTCGGCCCGCCAGGGCCGCGCGGTGGCCGACAACGTGATCGCCTCGCTCCGCAACCAGCCCCTGGAACCCTACTACCACAAGGACTTGGGCCTGGTGGTCGACCTCGGCGGCAAGGACGCGGTGTCCAAGCCGGTCGGCGTCGAACTGCGCGGCGTGCCGGCCCAGTTGGTGGCCCGCGGCTACCACCTGATGGCGATGCGCACCAATGTGGCGAAGTTCCGGGTGGGCGCGAACTGGCTGCTCAACGCGACCGCCGGGGACGACTTCGTCCGCACCGGCTTCCTGGCCCGCCAGCCCGCCCGACTGCAGGACTTCGAGTACACCGACGCATATCTGACGAAGGATCAGGTACGGGCCCACGCCCAGTCCCTGCTCGCCAAGGGCTGACCCAAGGGCCGACCCCCAGCCCGAAGCCCGCCCCGAACCGCCCCGCCACCCCTCGCCCACCCGGGCGGAGGGGCGGCGGCACGTCCGTCTCACTCCGCCGTCAGGTACATCCCGCTCGCGTCCCGCCCGGCCGTGTTGTTGCACGCGAAGTTGCCCGTCGGCCGCGCCCACAGCTGGCTCAGGCACGCACCGAGCGCCTGCTGCCCGTAGTAGTTGGGGTGCATCGACTCCTGCAGCACGCCCTGGGTGGTGTTGAGCCCGCCGTCCAGGAAGCGCGCCCACTCACTGGTGGTCGCGGACGGGCCGGAGCCCGCGGTCGGCTGCTGCGCGGAGGTGGAGCACACCTCGCGGCCCTGCAGCATGTTGGAGAGGTCCAGGAACTGCGCCCCCTTGGACGCCGCGACTCCGGCCAGCGCCTTGGAGATCTCCGGCACCATCGAGTCGCGCGCCCAGTCCGCGTCGCCGTCCCAGAACGGGCAGCCGCCGGTGTCCGAGCGGCTCCAGCCGCTCTCCGGGTAGCGCATCTCGGCGCTGCGCGGGATCGGCGAGGGGTACGACTGCAGCACCAGCCGGTAGTCGGACGGCGCGTAGCCCGCGCTGGCCATGACGGCCCGGATCTCGTCGATCGCCTTGCCGACCCCGGCCATCGCGGCAGGCATCTTCGAGTCGATCGCCGACTGCTGCGAGTTGTGGCAGTAGGAGTACCAGACCAGGTAGTCCTGGACGCAGTTGGAGATCACGCTGGAGAAGCCGAGGTCGTTGCCGCCGATCGACAGCGTGATCAGCTTGACGTTGTTCTGGGCAGCCACGGTGGCGAGTTGGTCGGCCTGCGGGGCCTCGCCCTCGAGGGACTGCCCGCCGTTGGAGGCGCGGAAGACGTTGCCGGTGACGGCGCCCGAACAGGCCAGGTTGATCTGCTTCTGCGCGACGCCCTGGGCGCCGAGCACCTCGGCGACGTCGGAGCGGTCGCACCCGCTCGCCGCCGTCGGGCCGTAGACCACCGAGGGGTCGTACGAACTGCCGTTCCAGGCCCGGTCGGTGCCGCTCCGGTTCCCGCTGGAGTCGGCCGAGTTGCCCTTCCAGCGGCCGGCCTCGCCGGAGATGTAGCTGTCGCCGAGGGTGACGCTGGCGGTCGGCCCGCTGGGTGCGGTGGCCGGGGCCGCCGAGGCGGGGGCGGCGAGGGCCAGTCCGGCCAGGGTCAGCGGCAGGGCGGCGGCTGCGGTGAGCAGCCGGCGGCCGAGTCGAGGGGTGCTGCGGGTGATGCTCGAACCGTTTTCGGGCACGGCGGAACTCCTGCGGCTCGGTCTCCCCGCGGTATGGGGACGGGAAGACGCGTAGGTGAGGGAAGGCCGCCGGCCGGTGGCGCAAGGAAGATGACATGGCCGTGCCGGTCACCGCTAGGTACGTGCAGCAGGTTTCCCGCTTTGTTACCGACGGGTTCAGACCAGCCTGGTGTCGGCACCGCCCGTTCCCAGGACCGCCGCGAGGTCGTCGGCCAGTTCCGTTGCGCCCGCCGGGTCGAGGCACGCGACGGTGAACCGCAGCCCGGGCGGCGACTGGATCCGGAACCGCGCCCCGGGCGCCGCCACCCAGCCGCGCTGCACCAGCGCCGCCAGCGCCGAGGTCTCGTCCGGCACCGGCACCCAGACGTTCAGCCCGCTCGCCCCGTGCGCCTCGATGCCGCGCGCCGCCAGCTCCGTCAGCAACGTCTCCCGGCGCTCCCGGTAGGCGGCCGCCACGCTCGCGGCCGGCGCCGCGTCGGCCTGCCAGAGTTCGGCGACGGTGCGCTGCAGCAGGTGGCTGACCCAGCCCGCGCCGAGCCGCAGCCGCCCGGCGACCCGGCCGACCGTCTCCTCGTCGCCGACCATCACCGCCACCCGCAGGTCCGGCCCGTAGGCCTTGGCCGCCGAGCGCACCACCGCCCAGTGCCGTGAGCCGGCCCCGACCAGGGGCCGGTACGGCTGGTCGACCATGCCGTGCCCGTGGTCGTCCTCGATCAGCAGCACCCCGGGGTGCTCGGCCAGCACCGCCCGCAGCTCCGCCGCCCGGGCCTCGCCGACCGCCGCGCCGGTCGGGTTCTGCGCGCGGCTGGTCACCACGACCGCGCGGGCGCCCTGGGCCAGCGCCGCGGCCAGCGAGTCCGGCAGCAGTCCCTCGTCGTCCAGGCGGACCGGCACGGGCCGCAGGCCCATCGCGGGCAGCAGGTCGAGCAGGCTGCCCCAACCCGGGTCCTCGACGGCCACCGGGTCGCCGGGGCGCAGCCAGGCCCCGAGGGTGCGCTCGACGGCGTCCAGGGCGCCGGAGGCGACGGCGATCGGGCCGCCGGGCAGTCCGTCGGCCTCGAAGGAGGCGCGGGCGAGTCGGAGCAGGCCGGGGTCGCTGCGCGGGTGCCCGTAGAGCACGGGTTCGGCCCGGGCGGCCTCGGCGGCGGCCGTCAGGGCCGGGGCGAGGTCGGGCAGCAGCGCCGGGTCGGGGTTGCCGCTGGACAGGTCGCGGGCCCGGGCGGGGACGGGGATGCGGATCTGGTCGCGCGGGGTGAGCGCGGGCCTGGGGAGGATCCGGCTGCCCTTGCGCCCGGCCGTCTCGATCACGCCGCGGTCGCGCAGCAGCCGGTAGGCGGCGGCCACCGTGTTGGGGTTGACGCCGAGTTCCGTCGCGAGTTCGCGCAGCGGGGGCAGCGCGGTTCCGGGTGCGAGCCGCCCGCTGCTCACGCCCTGTTCGATGTGGGCCGCGATTTCGCTGGCGCGTCGCCCTTTCAGCGGATAGTCTCCTAGCACAAAGCTGATTATGCACTAGTACATAGAGGTTGTCATGTCGACCACGCCGGAAGCCCACCCGGAAGCCCACCCGGAAGCCCATCCGGACGCCCACCGGGACGCCCCCTCCGGATCCCGGCCCGAGGCGGCCGCCAGCTACGCCCGCACCCCCCGCACCACCCCCACCCGCTACAAGGACCGCGCCACCTGGGAGCGGGAGGCGATCCACGCCATCCTCGACGGGACCTACCTCTGCCACCTCGGCTTCGTCGCCGACGGCGCCCCGGTCGTCCTGCCGACGATCTACGCCCGGGTCGGCAGCCGGCTCTACCTGCACGGCTCCACCGGCAGCCGCCCGCTGCGCGCCGCCACCGACGAGCAGGGCCTGAAGGTCTGCGTCACCGTCACCCACGTCGACGCCCTGGTGCTGACCAAGTCCGCCTTCAACCACTCGGTGAACTTCCGCTCGGTGGTCGCCCACGGCACCGCGTACCAGGTCACCGACCCCGAGGAACTGGACGTCGCGCTGGCCGCCCTGGTCGACCAGGTCGTCCCCGGCCGCTCCGGCGAGATCCGCCCGGCCAACCCCAAGGAGCTCGCCGCCACCGCCGTGATCCGGCTGGAGCTGGACGAGGTCTCGGCCAAGACCCGCGAGGACGGCGCCAACGACGACCCGGCCGACGCCGACCTGCCGCACTGGTCCGGCATCGTCCCGGTCAGCACCGTGTTCGGCACCCCCGAGCCGTACGACCCGACGATCCCGCTGCCCGCGCACATGCGCGCGTTCCCGCGCTGAGGAGGGCCCCCGATGCTGATCAGGTCCTGGGACCGCGGCGACGAGCAGGAGTGGCAAGCCTGGCTGGCCGAGGGCCGCGACTTCGGCCTGCTCGCCGCCAACGGCCGCCCCGGCGACGGCCCGGTGCTCGTCCCGACGCACTTCCTGCTGGACGCCGGGCGCGGCGAGATCCTGCTCCACCTCGCCGCACCCAACCCGCTGCTGGCCGCCGTCCGGTCCGACCCGAACGTCACCCTGGCGGTCACCGACGACTACGCCTTCGCCCCCGGCCACTGGCGCGGTGAGCCCGGCACGCCCACCAGCTACTACGCCTCGGTCCACTTCCACTGCACCGCCGAGCTGGTCGAGTCCGCCGCGGGCAAGGCGGAGATCCTCAACCGCCAGCTGGCGCACTTCCAGCCGGAGACCCCGGAGGTCCGGGTGGTCCCCGGTGAGGGCGAGTTCGCCCGGCTGCTGCCGGGCCTGCGCGGGCTGCGGCTGACGGTCCGCGAGGTGCGCGCCAAGTTCAAGTACGACGACAAGAAGCCGGCCGCGGCGCAGCACGCGATCGCCGACCGACTCGCCGCCCGGGCGGACGCCCCCGCCCTGCGCCGCGACCAGGACGCCGCCGCCCGCGCCCAGCTGCTGCGGCGCCACGAGCGGCGCACGAGCACCACCCGCACCACCGACTGACCCTGTTTCACCCGATCGGCCCTGAACTCGGGCAGGTCGGCCGCCGCGCTGCTCGAATGTGAGACGAGTCCTGCCCAGCCGTCAGAGCGGGCCCGTCCACCTCGGGGAGCGAACGTGTCCACAGTCCACCAGCAACGGGCGTCCGGCGAGGCCCACCTCGGGCATGTGATCTTCATTTCGGCGGCCGCCGCGATGGGCGGCTTCCTGTTCGGCTACGACAGCGCCGTGATCAACGGCGCGGTGACGGGCATCCAGAAGCACTTCGCGGTGGGCCACGGCACCACCGCCTTCGTGGTGGCCGTCGCGCTGCTGGGCTCGGCCGTCGGCGCGGTGATCGCCGGCCGGCTGGCCGACCACTTCGGCCGGGTGCGCACGATGCTGCTGGCCGCCGTGCTGTTCGCGGCCAGCGGCATCGGCTCGATGTTCCCGCCGAACATCGAGGCGCTCGCCTCCTGGCGCGTGGTCGGCGGCATCGCGATCGGCATCGCCTCGGTGATCGCCCCCACCTACATCGCCGAGGTCGCCCCGACCGCCTATCGGGGCCGGCTGGCGTCCTTCCAGCAGATGGCGATCGTGCTCGGCATCACCGTCTCCCAACTCGCCAACTGGGCGCTCAACCAGGCCGCCGGCGGCGAGTCCACCGGCCACCTGGGCGGCATCCAGGCCTGGCAGTGGATGCTCGGCGTCGAGGCCATCCCGGCCCTGGTGTACGGCCTGATGGCGCTGGCCATCCCGGAGTCGCCCCGCTACCTGATCGCCGACCACCGCGAGGCCCAGGCCCGCAAGGTGCTGGCCGAGGTCGAGGGCGAGGACGTCGACCTGGACGCCCGGGTCGCCGAGATCCGCGCGGTGCTGGCGTCCACCCACAAGCCCCGGCTCAGGGACCTGCTCGGCGGTCGCTTCGGCCTGCTGCCGATCGTCTGGGTCGGCATCGGCGCCTCGGTGTTCCAGCAGTTCGTCGGCATCAACGTGATCTTCTACTACTCCTCCCTCCTGTGGCAGTCGGTCGGCATCAACGAGTCCAACTCGCTGCTGATCAGCCTCTCCACCTCGATCATCAACGTGATCGGCACGGTGATCGCGATGGTCCTGGTGGACCGGATCGGCCGCAAGCCGCTGGCCCTGGCCGGCTCCGTCGGCATGGCCCTCGCCCTGTCCACCGCCGCCTGGGCGTTCTCCTACCGGCACGGCACCGGCGACACCGCCACCCTGGACAACACCCACGCCACCGTCGCCCTGGTCGCCGCGCACGTGTTCGTGCTCTGCTTCGCCTTCTCCTGGGGCGTGGTGGTCTGGGTGCTGCTCGGCGAGATGTTCCCCAACCGGATCCGCGCGCTGGCCCTGTCGGTCGCCGCCTCGGCCCAGTGGATCGCCAACTGGGCGATCACCGTCAGCTTCCCGGACCTCGCCGACTGGAACCTCTCCGCGACGTACGTCATCTACGCGGCCTTCGCGCTGCTCTCGATCCCGTTCGTGGCCTTCTGCATCAAGGAGACCAAGGGCCGTGCCCTGGAGGAGATGGGCTGACCGTCCACGCCCTCCCGTCCCCTCGCCGCACGCGGCCCGACCCACCGAGAGGAAGCCATGCCTGACCAGGGCGGCTCCCGGCAGAACGTCACCTTCCCGAGCAACGGCCGCACCGCGCACGGGTACCTGGCCCGTCCTCCGCAGGGGGTCGGGCCGGGCCTGGTGGTGGTGCAGGAGTGGTGGGGGCTCACTTCGCACGTCGCGGACATGGCCGACCGCTTCGCCGCCGAGGGGTTCACCGTCCTCGCCCCCGACCTGTTCGGCGGCGCCACCACCCACGACCGCGCCGAGGCGGCCCGGCTCAAGCGCGAACTGCCGGTCGAGCGGGCCGTCGAGGACCTCTCCGGCGCCGTCGACTTCCTGCTCTCGCTGGACGACGTGGTCGGCGACGCGGTCGGCGTGGTCGGCTTCTGCATGGGCGGCGGCTTCGCCCTGGTGCTGGCTGCCCGGGCCGGCGACCGGGTGGCCGCCGCGGTCCCGTTCTACGGCCTCCCGCCGGACCCGGAATTCGACTACCGCGGCCTGACCGCCCACGTCCTGGGTCACTTCGGCGAACTCGACGGATCCATCCCGATGGCCGCCGTGGACGAGGCCGCGATCCGGATCGGCGAGGCCACCGACATCCGCCCCGAGATCCACTTCTATCCGGCCGGGCACGCCTTCATGAACGACGAGAACCCGCTCGGCACCCACGACCCCCTGCAGGCCCGGATCGCCTGGCGGCGCACCCTCACCTTCCTCTGGGGCCACCTCGGCTGACGCACCGGGGCAGGGGCCGAAACCGGATGGACACCTGTACGGACTCCGGCCATAGTCACCCGGGTGCCCACCCCACCCCCGCCGCGCCCCCGCCGCCTGTCCTGGGCGAGCCGCAACTTCCGGATCCAGACCGCCGCCACCGTGATCAGCGGCCTCGGCAACGCCGGCGCCCCCATCGCCACCGCCTTCGCCGTCCTCGGCAACGGCGGCGGCGCCGCCGAGATCGGCTACGTCACCGCCGCCCGGCTGATCCCCACCGTGCTGCTGGTGGTGGTCGGCGGCACCCTCGCCGACCGGCTGCCGCGCCACCACGTCATGGTCGCCGCCAACCTGTTCAGCGGCGCCTCCCAGGCCGTCCTGGCCGCCCTGGTCCTGGCCGGGAACGTCCAGCTGTGGCAGTTGCTGGTGCTCTCCGCCGCCGGCGGCGCCGGCTACGCGCTCTACTCCCCCGCCGCCGGGGGCATGATCATGCAGGCCGTCCCCCGGGAGCACGCCGCCCGGGCCTTCTCGGTCTTCCGGATGGGCCAGAACGCCGCCCAGATCGGCGGCGCCGCCCTCGGCGGGGCGCTCACCGCCGCGGTCGGCCCCGGCTGGGTGCTCGGCCTGGACGCCCTCTGCTTCCTGGCCGCCGCCGGCCTGCGGTTCCTCCTGGAGGCCGAGTCCGCCCCCGCGCCCACGGGCGGCGGCATGCTGCGCGACCTGCGGGAGGGCTGGCAGGAGTTCGCCTCCCGCCGCTGGCTCTGGGTGATCGTGCTGCAGTTCGCCGTGGTGGTGGCCTGCATCAACACGGTCGAGTCGGTGTACGGGCCGACGGTGGCCGAGCAACGCCTGGGCGGCGCGGGCGCCTGGGGCCTGGCGATGTCCGCCTACGGCGTCGGCCTGGTGGTCACCGGTCTGCTGATGGCCCGCTGGCGCCCCCGCCGGATCCTGCTGGTCGGCAACTGGGGCGTGTTCCTGTTCGGCGCGCCCGCCCTGGCCCTGGCCGCCGGCGCACCACTGCCGGCACTGGTCGCCGCGATGTTCCTGTCCGGCGTCGGGGTGACCGTCTTCGGCGTCAACTGGATGGTCGTGCTCCAGCAGGAGATCCCGGAGGAGATGTTCTCCCGGGTCTCCGCGTACGACGAGCTCGGCTCCTACTCGCTGGCCCCGGTCGGCACCGCGCTGGCCGGCCCGGTGGCCGCCGCGCTCGGCCTGTCCGGCGCGCTCTGGGCCTGCGCCGCGCTGTGCCTGCTGCTCAGCGCCGCCGTGCTGATCGACCCGCAGGTCCGCCGGCTGTCCCGCCGCGCTCCCCGTCGGAGCACCCCGGACGCACCGGTGCCCGCGAGCGAGCCCGCGCCCGCGCCGTGAGCGCCCTGTGCGCCCCGCGTGCGCCCGTCTAAGAGCAACCAGGGGTACGGGTGGTTCGTCCGACCAGGTAGGAAACACCATCCACTTGGGGGGCCCACCGGTGCCGAAGCCACTGTTGTTCCTGGACGTCGACGGGGTGCTGAACCCGGTCTGTCCGCATCCGGACGCCGGGTTCGACTCCCACACCCTGCTGGGATACGCCGTCCTGCTCGCCGCCAAGCACGGCGCCTGGCTGCGCGAGCTGGCCGGCACCTACGAACTGGTCTGGGCCACCACCTGGGAGGAGCACGCCAACGACCACATCGCCCCGGCGATCGGCCTGGACCCGCTCCCCTTCGTCCGCTTCACCGGCTACGTCCCCCAGCCCGGCGACCCGCGCGTCCCGCTCATCGAGCTGTTCTCCGCCCGCAAGTGGGCGCCGCTGCTGCGCTACGCCGAGGGCCGGCCGTTCGCCTGGGTGGACGACGTCATCCCGTCCCGACTGGTCCGCCGCTCGCTCTGGCGCCGCGACCGCCTGCTGCTGCCGATCGACCCCGGTCAGGGTCTGGAGCGCCGGCACGTCGACCGGCTGCTCATCCGCCCGCCGCGCGCCCACGCGCTGCCGGCCGGCGGACCGCTCAGGGGGTCGGCAGCCAGCTGACGTGCCCGGCGAGCAGCGCGTACCCGACGAAGGCCACCGTGTCGATCAGCGCGTGCGCCGCCACCAGCGGCATCACCCGCCCCCAGCGCCGGTACAGCAGGCAGAACACCGCCCCCATCACCATGTTGCCGACCAGCCCGCCGACCCCCTGGTACAGGTGGTACGAGCCGCGCAGCACCGAGCTGGCCGCCACCACCGCGGGCCAGGACCACCCGCGCTGCGCCAGCCGGCGCAGCAGGTAGCCGAGGACGACGACCTCCTCCAGGATCGCGTTCTGCCAGGCCGACAGCACCAGCACCGGCACCCGCCACCAGACGTCCGGCAGTCCCGAGGGCGCCACCGTCAGGTTGTACCCGGCGGCCTGCGAGGCCAGGTACAGCACCAGCCCGGAGCCGCCGATCGCCGCCGCGACGCCCGCGCCCCGGCCGAGGTCACGCAGTTTCTGGCGCAGGTCGAAGCCCAGCACCCGCAGCGAGGCGCCCTCGCGCACCAGCAGGTAGCCGACCAGCACCACCGGCATCAGCCCGCGCGCGATGGAGTAGAGCTGCCACACCAGGTCCAGCCAGGGCCGCCCGGGCGCGCGCGAGCCGTTCAGTGTGGCGACCTGCTGCCCGAGGTGGATCGGTTCGGTGAGCGAGCCCGCGAAGCTGATCACCGCGCTGATCCCGCTGGCCCCGAGCGACAGTCCGAGGACGATCAGCAGTTCCACGCCGAGCAGGCGCGGGGTGGGCGGCGCACTCTCCGGCGCGGTCGAGCGGGTCGTCACGGGCACTCCATCGAACGGATGCTCCATCGAACGGGTGATGGCTCCGGCGGTCGGCCGACGACCGGAGCGATCATCCTGACACAGCCTCCGGAACGCTCAGCCGACCGGCCAGGTGTGCACCGGCTCGCCGCCGCGCATGTGCTCGGCGTAGCGCCTGGTCATCGCGGCGAGCGCGGCCGGGCGGTCCATCCCGTACCGCTCGCGCAGCCGGTGGAAGGTGGCGCTCTGCCAGGCCGCGCCGTTGGTGCGGCGCAGACAGCGCTGCTCGATGATCCCCAGGTAGCGGTCCCGGTCGGCGGGTTCGACGCCCCACTCGTCCAGGCCCTGGTAGGCCATCGGCAGCAGCTCGTTGAGGACCAGGTCGACCGCCGACACCGTCTGCAGTCCGCCGCCGCGGCCGGCCCGGCCGGAGCGCGGCCACTGGAACACCGCGTCGATGCCGTACCGGGCGCCCTGCCGGAAGTTCTCGTCCGCCCGCTCGAACGGCAGCCGGGTCCAGATCGGCCGGGGTTGCTCGGCGAGCACCCGCACCAGCCCGTAGTAGAAGGCGGCGTTGGCCAGGGTGTCGGCCACCGTCGGCCCTGCCGGCAGCGCCCGGTTCTCCACCCGCAGGTGCGCGACCCCGCCGGAGACGTCGTACACCGGCCGGTTCCAGCGGTAGATGGTCCCGTTGTGCAGCCGCATCTCGGCGAGCCGGGGCGCGCCGCCGGAGGCCAGCACCTTCAGCGGATCCTCGTCGTCGCAGATCGGCAGCAGCGCCGGGAAGTAGCGCAGGTTCTCCTCGAACAGGTCGTAGGCCGAGTCCACCCAGCGCTCGCCGAACCAGGTGATCGGACGCACGCCCTGGGCCTTGAGCTCCGCCGAACGGGTGTCACAGGCCTGCTGGAAGAGCACCGGACGGGTCTCCCGCCACAGCTCCCGCCCGAACAGGAACGGGGAGTTGGCACCGAGCGCGAGCTGCGGCCCGCAGATAGCCTGGGCGGCGTTCCACACCGCGGAGAACCGCTCCGGGGTCACCTGGAGGTGCAGTTGCAGCGAGGTCGCGGCGGCCTCGGCGACCATGGTGATCGACTCCAGCTGGAGGTGCTCGACGCCCTCGATGTCCAGCGCGATGTCCTCCCCCCGGGCGGCCAGGATCTGGTCGCTGAGCAGGCTGTACCGCTGGTTGTGACTCATCGCGTCCAGCCCGGTGTGGTCGTTCTCCAGGGTCGGCAGGATGCCCACCATGACGATCCGGGCGCCGGCCTCCGCCGCCTGCCGGTCGGCGTAGCGCAGTCCGGTGTCGATCTCCTCGCGCAGCTCCTCGAAGACGTGCCCGCTGAGCTGGTGCGGCACGATGTTGACCTCGATGTTGAACTGGCCCAGCTCGGTCTGGAAGTCGCTGGAGCCGATCGCGCTCAGCACCTGGGCGTTGCGCATCACCGGCAGGCCCTGTTCGTCGGCCAGGTTGAGCTCGATCTCCAGCCCCATCACCGCCCGCGGCCGGTCGAAGCGGTCCTCGCGCAGCATCCGCCCGAGCGCGTCGAGGCAGGCCTGGAGCTTGAGCCGGTACTGCTGCCGATCCGCGAGATCCGCCCGAGTCGCCACGACCTTCTCGCCCACGGTCCCCTCCTCCTGAGACACCCGGCCGGTCGACCGTGCCAGCATCATGCCCACCTCGAAGATCGATACCCGAACGTGCCGACTGGCTTGCAATGCAAGGGATCTGACGGCGATTCAGGCCATCTGCAGACTTGCTCGGCGCCACCGCCTGTGATAAACAGATCACCCTGCGCATTTGTTCGATGAAGTCGCTGAGTTCGCACTGCGCTCCGGCCGGTCCGTTCCCCGCCCCGAGGCCCTCGTCGACGGCGGCGACCGCGCCGGCACCGCGATCCTGCACAACCGGACAAGGCCGGCCCCCGTCACCGTAGACGCACCGCGCCGCGCCGGTATGCCGCACTCGCACGCCGATCTCACCTGGAGAGGCGGACCCGCCATGACCCTGCAGACCCCCCAGCCCCCACCGAGCGCCCTGCGCGCGGTGCTGGGCGCGCTCGACTCGGAGACCGCGCTGCGCCAGCCCGCCGCCGCAGCGCTGCGTCACCCGACCGGTCCACTGCTCCCCGTGCACCCGCTCGCGGTGCACGTCCTCGACGGTCCGCACCCGGAACTGCTCAACGCCCGTCGGACGGGCTGGCGCTTCCTGATCAAGGACGGCCCGGAGGTGGCGGCCGCCGCCGAGGTGGTGCAGAGCGCCGAGGGCCACACCTTCTCCCACTTCACCGCCGGCCCGTACCTCTCCTCCACCGTCCGGGCGCTGCGCGAGGCCTGGCAACTCGCCCAGGGCTCCCGCTCCCGCAGCCAGCCCCGGCTGCTGACCTTCCCGGGCCAGTACGCCACCGCGCTCTGGCTGCACAACCCCGACGCCGGCCCGCCCACCGACCTGCTGATCCCGCTGGCCCCGGCCCCGCTCGGTGTCACCGCGCACCGCGCCTACCCGGCCGCCGAACTGCTCCCGCTGCTCGCCCGCGCACCGCTGGCCCGGCCGCTGCTGCTCGGCTCCGCCTGAGCCCGCGCCACCCGCCGCACCGGCCGCCGGGCACCGTGCCCGGCGGCCCTTCGCCGTGCGCTCCGACGGCCGTTGACGGCATCACCCGAACGGCTACCACCCGAGTGGGTCACCCGCCATGGCCCCACCGGGCCATGCGCCGACTGACCCACCGGTGCGCGGATTCCCCCTGGCCCCACCTGAACGGGTGATCTCTGCCCTGGAGTTGTGGCGCGTGTCACCAAATTGCTGCGCGCGCGAGCTCGGATGCCGACACTGGGAACTAGCGTGGAAGGACCACCTGTCCTACCCACTTGAGCATCGGTCAAACCTGGCTGATGCGCGGACAGGATCCGACCACCAGGCGGCTCCGGACGGCTCGACCTCCGGTGACCGCACCACGGGGAGGATCGCAGAGCGAAGCGAGGGTACGCGTATGTGCCAGCACCGTCCTGAGTGCCCGATGGCCGAGTCCGAGGACCGCGAGGCGGCCGTACCGGTGGCCTGCCACCCGGAGCAGGGCTGGAGCCTGCTCTGCAACGGCGTCGTCCTGTTCGAGGACACCGGAGAGCTGCTGCCCGACGGCCGGGTGATCGGCCCGCGCCGGCCCGTCGCCCACGCGGCCTGAGCCGACCCGGCCCGACGACCGTACGGCCGGAACCGTACGGCCCGGGCCCATCGGGCGGGGGAGACACCGAGGAGCAAAGGGCAGGGCCCTGGCAGAAACGTTCTGCCAGGGCCCTGCCGCGTTCCGGCTCAGACGCCGTACTCGTCCAACGGCGGGCAGGAGCAGACCAGGTTGCGGTCGCCGTACGCGCCGTCGATCCGGCTCACCGGCGGCCAGTACTTGTCCGCCGGGTTCACGCCCGCCGGGAAGACCGCCTCCTGCCGCGAGTAGCCGTGCGCCCAGTCGCCGGCCAGCGTGGCGGCGGTGTGCGGGGCGTTGCGCAGCGGGTTGTCGTCGGCGGCCCACTCGCCCGAGCCGACCTTGTCGATCTCGCCGCGGATCTCGATCATCGCGTCGCAGAAGCGGTCGATCTCGTGCAGGTCCTCGGACTCGGTCGGCTCGATCATCAGCGTGCCGGCCACCGGGAAGGACATCGTCGGCGCGTGGAAGCCGTAGTCGATCAGGCGCTTGGCGATGTCGTCCACCGTCACGCCCGTCTCCTTGGTCAGCGGACGCAGGTCGATGATGCACTCGTGCGCGACCAGCCCGCCCGGACCGGTGTAGAGCACCGGGAAGTGCGGGGCCAGGCGCTTGGCGATGTAGTTGGCGTTCAGCACGGCGACCTGGGTCGCGTGCTTGAGCCCCTCGCCGCCCATCAGCCGGACGTACGCCCAGGAGATCGGCAGGATCGCCGCCGAGCCCCACGGCGCGGCCGAGATCGGGCCGACGCCGGTGGCCGGGCCGGCCTCCGCCTGCAGCGGGTGGTTCGGCAGGTACGGCGCCAGGTGGGCG
This sequence comes from Kitasatospora sp. NPDC127060, assembly GCF_042724935.1. NCBI lineage: Bacteria > Bacillati > Actinomycetota > Actinomycetes > Kitasatosporales > Streptomycetaceae > Kitasatospora > Kitasatospora sp. NPDC127060. The sequence continues at coordinate 17,491 of NZ_JBHXEG010000075.1, read as the reverse complement.
CGCACCGCGACCGGGCCGACGCCCGGGCCGCCGCCGCCGTGCGGGATGCAGAAGGTCTTGTGCAGGTTCAGGTGCGAGACGTCCGCGCCGAACTTGCCCGGCTTGGCGAGGCCGACCAGGGCGTTCAGGTTGGCGCCGTCCACGTACACCTGGCCGCCGGCCTCGTGCACCAGGGCGCAGATGTCGGTGATCTGGGTCTCGTACACGCCGTGGGTCGATGGGTAGGTGACCATCAGCACCGACAGGTTGTCGCGGTGCTGCTCGATCTTGGCCTTCAGGTCCTCGACGTCCACGTCGCCGTCGACCAGGGTCTTCACCACGACGACGCGCATGCCGGCCATCACCGCGGAGGCGGCATTGGTGCCGTGCGCCGAGGACGGGATCAGGCAGACGTCGCGCTGGGTGTCGCCGTTGGCGTGGTGGTAGGCGCGGACGGCCAGCAGGCCGGCCAGCTCGCCCTGGGAGCCGGCGTTCGGCTGGATCGAGACGGCGTCGTAGCCGGTGACCTCGACCAGCTGCTGCTCCAGCTGGCGGATCAGGGTCAGGTAGCCGGCGGCCTGGTCGACCGGCGCGAAGGGGTGCAGCTGACCGAACTCCGGCCAGGTCACCGCCTCCATCTCGGTGGTGGCGTTGAGCTTCATGGTGCAGGAGCCCAGCGGGATCATGCCGCGGTCCAGCGCGTAGTCCCGGTCCGACAGGCGGCGCAGGTAGCGCAGCATGGCGGTCTCCGAGCGGTGGCTGTGGAAGACCGGGTGGGTCAGGTACTCGTCCGCGCGCAGCAGCGCGGCGGGCAGCGCGTCGGCGGCCTCCGCGACCTCGACCGCGGGGACGCCGAACGCGGCCCAGACGCCGGCCAGGTGCTCGCGGGTGGTGGTCTCGTCGGTGGAGACCGAGATCCGGTCCTCGCCGTCCTGGAACACGTTGATGCCGTTGGCGCGGGCGGCCGCGGCGATCTCGGCGGCGCGGCCCGGGACGACGGCGGTGACGGTGTCGAAGAACTCGCCGTGCAGCAGCTCGACACCGCCGGCCCGCAGGCCCTCGGCGAGGGCGGCGGCGTAGCGGTGGGTGCGCCGGGCGATGTCGGCCAGGCCGTCCGGGCCGTGGTAGACGGCGTACATCGAGGCCATCACGGCGAGCAGCACCTGGGCGGTGCAGATGTTGCTGGTGGCCTTCTCGCGGCGGATGTGCTGCTCGCGGGTCTGCAGCGCCAGGCGGTAGGCGCGGTTGCCGTCGGCGTCGACGGAGACGCCGACCAGGCGGCCGGGCAGCGAGCGGGCGTACTCGGCGCGCACCGACAGGTAGCCGGCGTGCGGACCGCCGAAGCCCATCGGCACGCCGAAGCGCTGCGAGGTGCCGCAGGCGATGTCGGCGCCCAGCGCGCCCGGGGACTTGAGCAGGGTCAGCGCCAGCAGGTCGGCGGCGACGGCGACGATCGCGCCCAGCCCGTGGGCCTGCTCGATCACCGGGGTGAGGTCGCGGACCACGCCGGTGGCGCCCGGGTACTGCAGCAGCACGCCGAAGACGCCGCGCTCGGCGATCTCGGCCGGGATGCCCCCGGACAGGTCGGCGACGACGACCTCGACACCGGTCGGCACGGCGCGGGTGTTGATCACCGCGACGGTCTGCGGCAGGGTCTCGGCGTCGACCAGGAAGACGCCGCCCTTGACCTTGGTGACGCGGCGGGCCAGCGCCATCGCCTCGGCGGCCGCGGTGCCCTCGTCCAGCAGCGAGGAGCCGGAGGTGGGCAGGCCGGTGAGGTCGGAGACCAGGGTCTGGAAGTTGAGCAGCGCCTCCAGGCGGCCCTGCGAGATCTCCGGCTGGTACGGGGTGTAGGCCGTGTACCAGGCCGGGTTCTCCATGACGTTGCGCAGGATCACCGGCGGGGTGAAGGTGCCGTAGTAGCCCAGGCCGATCATCGGCTGGAGCACCTGGTTGCGGCCGGCCAGCTCGCGCAGCTCGGCGAGGACCTGCGCCTCGCTGCGGCCCGCGGGCAGGTCCAGGGCGGTGATGGAACGGATCGCCTCGGGAACGGCGGTGGCGGCGAGCTCGTCCAGCGAGCCGTAGCCGACGGACGCCAGCATCTTCTCCTGCGCGGCGGCGTCAGGGCCGATGTGGCGGTTCTCGAAGGGGCTGGCCAGCTCAAGCTCGGTGAGGGTCGAGGCGCTGGTGGGGCGTCCCGCGTTCGGCTGGGCGTTCATGGTGGTCGAGGCCTCCTGGTCACGGACCGGCGGGGGTACGCACGCCGACCGGCCGACGCCGCTGCGGACAGCGGACCGGCCTGGGCGGACGGACCCGAAAGGCCTCCCCCTCTGTCATCGGGACCTGAGAGCTTCGCCCGCACGTCGCGCTGTGGCGCTCCGTCGGCTTGCACCGTCGGTGAGGGTGGTGATCGCCGGCTCCCGCGCCGACGCTCCTGCCCTGCTTTCCAGAGTGACCTATCCCGCACGGTACGGATGCCTGAGAGATTCCGGGGAGGAGTTGCTCCTTCGGCGCCTCGACCAGCGGTTTTCGCTGTCGGGGACTCTCCCGAGCGGGCTCGGCGGTCGCGGCCCAGGGTACCAGCGGGCGGCCCTGCGATCACGGGTGCGTCGGGTCACTCCGGGTCTACGCGCGTCCCCCGTACGGAGCAGCGCGGCCCCGTCCGGCCGCACCCCGGTCGCGCACGTCCGGTTCATGGCTTTTGGTGTGAAGTGGCGGACGGGACGGGTGCTCCGGCCGCCTTTCCTGCGGGAGTTCCGCAGGCGCAGCGCTTGGAGGAAAGAGTGCAGACCGACATCGACCCCCGAGACCTCATCGGCCACAAGGCGGTCGACCGCAACGGAGACAAGATCGGCACGATCGACGAGGTGTACCTGGACGACGCCACCGGCCGGCCGGAGTGGGCGGCCGTCCGCACCGGCATCTTCGGCCGGGACGCCTTCGTCCCGCTCACCACGAGCGAGTTCTCCGGCGAGGAACTCCGGGTGCCCTACGACAAGTCGCTGGTCAAGGACTCGCCGGACTTCGGCGTGGGCCAGCACCTCTCGCCCGCCCAGGAGCTCCAGCTCTACCGCTACTACGGGCTCGACACCCCGGTGGACGGCCGCCCGGCCAACGGTGAGCCCGCCCGGGCGGCCCAGCCCGACCTCGACTTCGGCACCACCTCGGCCGCCGCGGCCGCCAAGCCGCTCGCCTTCCACTCCCCCGAACCCGGCCCGACCATGACCACCGTCGCCACCACGACGGCCACCAGCACCGACACCGACACGGAGGCCCACGTGCGGACCCTCAGCACCCCCGCACCGGTCGCCAACGGCACGGTGACCGCGCCGGCCGCCACCCCGGCGGTCGAGCCGAAGCACCGGCCGGCCCCGTCCGCAGTCGGTCCGACCGGCACCGCCGCCGCCTCGGCCCCCAACGGCCCGGTCGAGATCACCTGCCGCGAGGAGCGCCTGGACATCACCACCGAGTGGCACGTCCTGGGCACCGCGAAGCTGCGCAAGTACGTGACCAGCGAGCAGGTCGAGCGCCGCGTCCCGGTGGTCCGCGAGCGGGTCCGGGTGGAGCGGATGCCGGTCGGCGACGCCGAGCGCGCCTCGCTCACCGACAAGGAGATCGCCGAGGCGGTAGAGGAGGTCACTCTCCGTGAGGAGCGGCCGGTGGTCCGCAAGTACCTCGCCCCGATCGAGCGGGTCCGGCTGGTGGTGGAGCGCTACACCGCGGAGGAGGTCGTCCAGGACGAGCTCCGCCGCGAGAACGTCGAGGTCCACGACGACACCGCCGCGGCCGCCGCGCCGGGCGCCCCGGTCAGCGACGGCGCCCGCCCGGCCGCGCTGCACCCCTTGGTCTGACCGGCCCGGCACCAGCAGGGGCCCCGGACTCCGGTCCGGGGCCCTTCGCCGTGCCCGCCCCCGAGCCCACCCCCGAGCCCGCCCGACCGGCCGTCAACGCCCGGTCCGCCGAAGGCAAAGCCTTCCCCTTTGCCAAACCTTAACCACTCGATATTTGACACTCTGAAGTATCTCCCTGCACAGTTACTTCAGTTCATTCACTATGTACGGGAGGAAGCAACCGTGAGTGAGGCACCACAGCCCACCACCGCGGCCGAGAAGCAGAGCAACGCCCGGGTCCTGCCGGCCCTCATCCTGGCGATGCTGTCGTTCAGCGTGGTGCAGACCGCGGTCGTACCGATCCTGCCGTCGCTGGCCAAGGAACTGGACGTCTCCGGCTCCAACATCACCTGGCTGATGACCGCCAACCTGCTGTCCGCGGCCGTGCTGACTCCCCTGCTGGGCCGCTTCGGCGACCTCCGGGGCCGCAAGCCCATGCTGCTGATCTCGCTGGCCGGCCTGGTCGCCGGTTCGGCGCTGGCGGTCAGCACCCACTCCTTCACCTGGCTGATCGTCGCCCGCGTCCTCCAGGGCGCCGGCGGTGGCGTGATGCCGCTGGCGATCAGCATCGTCCGTGACGAGCTGCCCAAGCAGAAGGTGACCGGCGGCGTCGCCGCCATCAGCGCCTCCATGGGCGTCGGCTCCGGCCTCGGCCTGGTCGCGACCGGCCTGCTGCTGGAGCACTGGAACTACAAGTCGATCTTCTGGATGGGCCTGGCCTTCGGCCTGCTCGCGGTCGCCCTGGTCGCCTTCCGCGTCCCGTCCGACCCGGTCGTCGACAAGGAGGGCGGCGCCGACCCGCTCGGTGCCCTCACCCTGGCCGCCTGGCTCTCCGCGCTGCTGGTCGCGGTCAGCCAGGGCAACCACTGGGGCTGGACCTCCACCAAGACCCTCGGCCTGTTCGCCGTCGCCGCCGTGGTCGCCCTGATCTGGGGCGTCATCGAGACCAAGGTCGCCCACCCGCTGGTGGACCTGAAGATGATGGGCCGCCCGGCCGTCGCCTTCACCAACCTGGCCGGTCTGCTCATCGGCTTCGGCATGTACGGCTCGTTCATGGTCATCAGCAACTTCGCCCAGACCCCGGAGAAGCTGGCCCACTACGGCTTCACCGCGACCGTCCTGCACGCCGGCGTGATGCTGCTGCCGTCCGCGATCGGCTCGATGGTGGCCGCCCCGGTCGGCGCCGTGCTGATCGCCCGCCGCGGCCCGCGCCTGCCGCTGGTCCTCGGCGGCGTCCTCGGCGCGATCGCGATGGCCTACCTGGCCCTGCGCCACAGCGCCGAAGGCGACATCTACACCGCCTCCGCCATCTTCGGCCTCGGCATCGGGCTCGCCTTCGCCGCGATGCCCGCCTTCATCAACGGCGCCGTCCCGGTCGAGCAGAGCGGCATCGCCAACGGCATGAACTCCGTGCTCCGCACCGTCGGCGGCGCGATCGGCACCGCCGTGATGACCGCCATCCTGACCGGCGACACCATGAAGTTCCCGATCAAGCTGCCGGTGCAGATCCCCACCCTGGACGCCTACAAGCACGCGTTCTGGACCACGGCCGTCGTCTGCATCATCGCCGGCGTCGTCCCCTTCCTGATCCGTACCGTCAAGCCGGCCGTCACCGCCGTCGCCGGCAGCTCGGCCCGGCAGGACTCCAGCCCCGAGCTGGCCAAGACCGACGCCTGACGAGGCGTCCGCCCGCGCGCTCAGGGACAGGACGCGCGGGCCCGGCCTCCGCTCGGTCGCGAGGGCATCACGACCGTCCGGGGACCGGCACGGTATGCGGCCCCACCCGGTACTCCTACCAGGTGGGGCCGTTCCGCGTTCTCCCGCTTCACTCCCCGTCGCCGGCGGGCTCCTCGGCCTGCCGCAGCGGCAGCGGCCGGGCCGGCTCCAGCTCCGGATCGTCCACCGAGAAGGTCCGCACCCGCCCCGGCCCGCTCCACGGCGTCTCGAACCGCACGGTCACCCGCCCGACCCCGCTGCCCTGCACCCAGCCCGGCCCCCACTCGGCGTGCCGGACGTCCTGTCCGGGCATCCAGCGCCGCACCACGGGCTCCTCCGGCTCCTCCTCGGCCACCGCCGCCTCGGCGACCTCGGCGTGCTCCGCCGCCTCCTCCCGCAGCGCCTGGGCGAACAGGTCCTCCTGGGTGTAGTCGGCCAGCTGGGCCACACCCACCCCGAGCAGCCGGACCCCACCGGTGATGTCCACCTGCTCCGCCAGGCGCCGCGCCGTCGCGGTGATCACCGCCTGGTCGTCGGTGGGCCCGCCCAGGGTCTCCGAGCGGGTCAGGGTCGAGAAGTCGAAGCGCCGCACCTTGAGCACCACCGTCCGCCCCGAACGCCCGGCCGCCCGCAGCCGCCGCACGCACCGGCCGGCCAGCGCCTCCACCTCCCGCAGCACCCGGTCCCGGTCGGCCAGGTCCACCTCGTAGGTGTCCTCCACCGAGACCGACTTGGCGTCCTGGTCGGCCACCACCGGCCGCTCGTCCAGTCCTATGGACATCTGGAAGATCCCGGCGCCGTGCGCTCGCCCGAGCAGCTGGACCAGCTCCGCCTCCCCCGCCTCCGCCAGGTCGGCCACCGTGCTCAGCCCGGCCCGCCGCAGCACCTGCTCGGTGGCCGGCCCGATCCCGGGCAGCGCCCGGACCGGCATCGGCCCGAGCACGGCCCGCTCCTGCCCGGGCTCGAACAGCACCAGCCCGTCCGGCTTGGCCTGCTCGGAGGCGATCTTCGCCATCAGCTTGGAGCCCGCTGCCCCGACCGAGCCGGTCAACCCGGTGAGTCGCTGGATGTCCGCCCGCAAGTCCTCCGCCAGGGCCAGCACCAGTTGCTCCCCGGTCTCGTGGTCCGCCTCCGTCAGCGCCGGACCGTACGGACCGGCCTCCAGGTCGACGAAGGCCTCGTCCAGGCTCAGCGGTTGCACCAGCGGCGACAGTTCGCGCAGCAGTCCCATCACGATCTCGCTGTTCTGCCGGTACGCCTCGAACCGCCCGGCCAGGAACGCCGCGTTGGGACACAGCCGCCGCGCCTGCGCCATCGGCATCGCCGAGTGCACCCCGAACCTGCGCGCCTCGTACGAGGCGGTGGAGACCACCCCCCGCCCGCCGAGCCCGCCGACGACCACCGGTTTGCCGCGCAGGCTCGGCTTGGCCGCCTGCTCCACCGCCGCGAAGAAGGCGTCCATGTCGAGGTGGATGATGCTCGGCAGAGATCGCACCCGCCGATCATCGCGCACGGGTCCGACAGTGCGTACGAACCCGGCCGACGCCCCGCGGCCGACCGCTCGCCGCTACCGCTTCGCGGCCTGGGCCAGCGCCTTCGGGATGCCGTCCTCCTTGGGCCCGAGGAACACCGGGTCCGGCCGCAGCCACACGTTCACCGCCGCCTTGCCCGCCCCGGCGACCTCCCGCAGCCCGCCGTACAGCCAGGTGTTGTCGTGCAGCTCCGACACACCGACCGCGTACGAGCGGATGCCCGCCGCCTCGCACAGCGCCAGCGCCCGCCGGACGTGGAAGTCCTGGCTGACCAGCACCGCGCGGTCCACCCCGAAGATCCGGTGCGCCCGGGTGCAGGAGTTCCAGGTGTCGAAGCCGGCGTAGTCCCGCACCACCCGGTCCGCCGGGATCCCGTGCTCGGTCAGGTACCGGTACATCGCGTCCGGCTCGTCGTACTCGGTCCGCCCGTTGTCCCCGGTCACCAGGACGGCCTTCACCTTGCCCTCCCGGTACAGGTCCAGCGCCGCCACCAGCCGGTGCTCCAGGTACGGCGACGGCTTGCCCTGGTCCAGCCCGGCGCCGAAGACCACGGCGACCGGCGCCGAGGGCGCGCTCTCCACGGTGCCCACCCGGTCCCCCGCCGCGATCCACAGCCAGGCACTGGGCGCCAGCGCCAGCGAGCACAGCAGCGTCGCCGCCTGGAAGACCCTGCGCTGCGTCCGGCGCTCCCGCAGCCGCGCCCGGAGCCCCCCGGCCCGACGCCGCACCAGCTCCGATATCCCGGTGCCGCCCTCCACGTGCCCCTCCCTCGATCGCTTTCACCAGGCAACACGACGAGGCCGTGAGCCGGAACGGTTCCCCGTCCGGGCCCACGGCCCCGTCTAGAACGATCGCCCGGTCAGACCGCCCGGTTGCGCCGCTGCGCCAGCTCGTCCGCCGGATCGTTGCCGACCAGCGTCTCGCCGGTGTCGGTCCGCTCCGCGTGCAGCCGACCGAGGGTCAGCTCCAGCTCGTGCCAGACCGCTCCCACCGCGATGCCGAAAACCCCCTGACCGCCCTTCAGCAGATCGACCACCTGCTGCGGCGTGGTGCACTCGTACACCGTCGCACCGTCACACATCAGCGTCAGCCCGGCCAGGTCGGCCTGTTCGGCGGACTGCAGATGGGCGACCGCCACCCGGATGTTCTGCAGGGAGACGCCCGCGTCGAGCAGCCGCTTGACGATCTTCAGCAGCAGGATGTCGAGGAAGCTGTAGAGCCGCTGACTGGTCGCCGGGTACGCGGTGCGGACGCTGGGCTCCAGCAGTCCGGTGCGGGCCCAGTAGTCCAACTGGCGGTAGGTGATGCCGGCCGCCGCGCAGGCCGTCGGGCCGCGGAAGCCGATCAGTTCGGACGTCGGGGCCAGCCGCTCGATCGCGGGCTGCCCCGGCTGTACGGCCGGGAACCTGCCCGTCCTGGGCAGGTCCGACACGGTGCGGGCGGTGCGCGGAAGGTGCACGGCGCACAGGCCTCCCACGGCCGCGTCATCGCCGGTGCTGCTCATGCCTACCTCCGTCCACTCGTGCTGCGGGCAACCCGACTGCGGGCATCGGCCACCCGGACAGCCACTCCTGACGGTAGGCAGTCCCCTATGACCCGTCAACGATCGCCACGCCGGGCCCGACAGACCACATCACTCAGGAGAGTGGTTTTTCGTGCCCCTAGTGTGGGTAGATGGACGGTTTTTGGCAAAACGGCGCGCGCAACGGCTGACGAGCCCCGTCCGCGCTACTGCGGGCCGCCGCCCCCGAAGTCCTCGGGCGACACCTGGTCGAGGAACTCGCGGAACTTCTCGACCTCGTCCTCCTGCTCGTCCGGGATCGCGATGCCCGCCTCGGCGAGCACCTCCTCGCTCCCGTAGATCGGCGTACCGGTGCGCAGGGCGAGCGCTATCGCGTCGGACGGCCGGGCACTCACCTCGACCCCGCCGGCGAACACCAGCTCGGCGTAGAACACACCCTCCCGCAGGTCGGTGATCCGGACCTCGGTGAGCTGCTGGCCGAGCGCTTCCAGGACGTCCTTGAACAGGTCGTGCGTCAGCGGGCGCACCGGAGTCATGCCCTGCTGGGCGAAGGCGATCGCGGTCGCCTCGCCGGGGCCGATCCAGATCGGCAGGTATCGATCTCCCCCGACCTCCCGAAGCAGCACGATCGGCTGGTTGGAAGGCATCTCCACTCGGACACCCACGACGTCGAGCTCATTCACACAGGCAACCCTATGGCTACGACCCCGGATATGAAAGCGCAGGGCCGACGCCGCTGGTCAACGCGGTGCACCGGTCGTGCGGGGCACGCCGCGGGGGCTATCCCCGGGAGCGCAGACCGGCCTGGACCATGGCCGCGTGCAGCCGCACCGACAGCGTCGCCAGCTCCCTCGCGGTGGCCTCGGCGTGCGCCCGGGTCTGCGGGTTCCGGTGCCGTCGCAGCGGCGCCACCACCTGTTCCACCAGCGCGATCTCGCGGTCCGCCGCCGCCTTCATGGCCCTCAGGTGCCGCGGCTCCAGCCCGTACCGGCCGAGCTCGGCGACCAGCCGGGCCACCTGCAGCGCCTCCCCGTCGTACCCGCCGTCCGGGCCCGGCACGACCAGCCCGTACGCCTCCCACTCCGCCAGCTCCGGTTCCCCGGCCTCGGCGGCGGCGAGCAGCTCGGCCCGCCCCAGCCGGACCCCGGGGGGGACGTCGGCCGAGGCCACCAACTCCCGGTCGGCCTCCTCCATCGGCCCGGGCCGGGCCTCGGCGGCCGGCAGGGCGGGCGGGGCCTCCCCGCGCTCGATCGCGTCCAGGTGCTCGCGGATCACCCGCAGCGGCAGGTAGTGGTCGCGCTGCATCCGCAGCACGTAGGCCAGCCGCTCCACGTCGGACGGGCTGAACTTGCGGTATCCCGAGGGAGTGCGCTGCGGCTCGACCAGCCCTTCCGCCTCCAGGAAGCGGATCTTGGAGATGGTCACCTCGGGGAAGTCGTCGCGCAGGAAGGCCAGCACCGCGCCGATGCTCAGCAGTTCGTCACCGCCGCGCCGTCGCCCGGCGGGCCGGTCCGGCCGGACCGGCTGCCTGGGGCCCGCGACCACCCCGCGGCCGCCCCGGTCCGCCTGCGGACCGGACGACGACGCAGGGTTGGCCGCCCCGAGAGAAGAGGAAGGGGTATTCGTATTCACTCGGGCTCCCGCCGACGTTGGTTTCAGTACCCCCGGTTGTGGCCGGCGAAGAACACCAGCCGGTACTTCCCGATCTGCACCTCGTCGCCGTTGTTCAGCGGCACCTCGTCGATCCGCTCCCGGTTGACGTAGGTGCCGTTCAGGCTGCCCACGTCCGCGACGCTGAAGCCGGCCGGGGTGCGGCGGAACTCCACGTGACGGCGGGAGACGGTGACGTCGTCCAGGAAGATGTCACCCTGCGGGTGACGCCCCGCCGTGGTGACGTCCGAGTCCAGCAGGAACCGGCTGCCCGAGTTCGGGCCGCGCTGGACGATCAGCAGCGCCGAGCCCGGCGGCAGCGCGTCGATCGCCGACAGCACCTCGGCCGACAGCGCCGGCGTGGTGCCGGTGCCGGTCGTGGCGGAGGGGTCGTAGGACTCCAGGCCGGAGATCGAGATCGTCGAGGTGGTCTCCACCGCCCCCTCCGGCAGCACCCCGCCGCGCAGCGCGGTGCCGCAGTTGGAGCAGAAGCGGGCCGCGGCCGGGTTCTGGTTGCCGCACCTGGGGCACGGAGTGGGGCCAGCCATGTTCACAGCCTCCTGGCGCGGCACACCCGACGGGTTGTGCCCGGCGTACGGGTCCGGGGCAAACCCTCCACCAGAGGTTGAGGGTCCTGACGGGAAACCTATGCGCGGGTCGCCGGAGGGGTCAACCGACGCGCCGTAGCCCGCCGGATTCCCCGCGTACTGCGCGGCACCGTCCCGGTAGAGCTGCTGTTCGGCGTACGGCGCGGCCTCGGGGGCGGGGCGCATGCCCGGCACGGCGGGCTCGTCCTCCGGCCGGCGGTGCCGCGCGGTGGGCGCCTCGACGGCGGCCGCGTCGCGACCCTTGTTGCGACCGAACAACTTCGAGAAGAAACTCACGGGCGAATCCCCTTGCGTGTGACAGACCCGCCCGCGGGGCAGGGTGAGAACCTCGGACAGGCTGCGGGCCCGGTTGCGGCTCGGGCCTGCTGGAGTGGTACTCCGACGGTTGGTGCTTCGGTTGGTGCTACGGAGCGTACTGGTGCGAACCAGTCTCTCCCACGCGACGACGGCGCCCCGCACCGGGTGCCGCCCGCCCGTGACGGGCCGTTCGACGAGCGCCCCGTCACTTCGAAGCCGGCTTGGCGTACTGCGGCGCCTTCAGGTCGACGAGGGCGTCGACGACCACCTTCTGCTGCTGGGTGATCGTCGCCCGCGCCTGGTGGCTCTCCAGGGTGCGGACGACGCCCCCCGGGATGTTCAGAGCGGGCGTCAGGTCCTGCGGGTTCCCCACGACGGTGAACCGATAGGGCTGCGAGACCTTCTTCCCGTCGATCTGCACCCCACCGCCCGACAGGTCGGTGAAGTAGGTGTTGACCACCACGCGCACATCGTTGATCTGAATCGCCTCCGCCCCCGCCGCTCGAAGTTCCTGCAGGGTGTCCAGCAGCATATCTGCCTTCACCTGCCCTTGGGGATCATCGACCGTGAGTACGATGCCCGGACCTGTGGCTTTGACCGTACCGGCCAGCACACCCAGTTCCGTCATCTTCTTCCTGGTCTGCTCCTGGGCCTCCTTGGCCTGGTTGGAGCTGTTCTCCAACTTGCCCAGGGACTGCTCGAGCTCGGCCTTCTCCTGCTGGAGACGCTGCTGACGGCTGTCCAGTTCGTCGAGGATCCGGACCAGGTCCTCCTGCCGCGCCCCGCGCAGCTGGTTGTGGTGGTCGTTGGTCGAGCGCACCTGGATCGCCAGCCCCAGCCCGAGCGAGAACAGCAGCAGCGCCACCACCAGCTGCCCGCGCGACAGCCGCGGCGGCCAGAGCGCCGCCTTCAGCCGCCGCCGACCGGCGCTCCGGTCCGCACCGGGCGCCTCCTGCGCTGCCGGCTCCTCGGCGGGCGTCTCCCCGGTGGCCTCCGGACCGACCGGTTCCGCCGGCTCACCAGCCTCGGCCTCGGCCGCCACAGGCTCCGGCTCGGTCTCGGCGGCGGCGTCCTTCGTCAGCCGTACCGACGGCGCGGGCTCCGGCTCCGCCGCCCCTGTCTCAAGCTCAGCGTCAGCGTCAGGCTTCTCCGCCTCCGCCGCAGCCCCAGCCGTCGCCTCCGGCTCCTCGGACGCCTTCGCCACCGGCTCCGCAGCGGTCTTCTCGACCGCCGGCGACGCCTCCGCCGTCTTCTCCTCTTCCTTCTCCGCCGCCCCGCGGCCCGGCTCAGGCACGGAAGACATGACGCCGGATCGCCGCCGCGTTGGAGAAGATGCGGATGCCGAGGACGACGACCACACCCGTGGACAGCTGCGAGCCGACGCCCAGCTGGTCACCCAGGAAGACGATCAGGGCCGCGACCACCACGTTCGACAGGAACGAGACGATGAAGACCTTGTCGTTGAAGATCCCGTCCAGCATCGCCCGGACGCCGCCGAACACCGCGTCCAGCGCCGCCACCACCGCGATCGGCAGGTAGGGCACGACGGCGTCGGGCACCTCGGGTTGGACGAAGAGTCCGACGACCACCCCGATCACGAGACCCAGTACGGCAATCACGGTCTAGCTGCTCCTGTCCCTGTGGTGGTCTTGGTGGATCCGCCGGACGGTCGCCGCTTCGCGGGCTGACCCGTACTGGTCGCGGATGGTGAAACGGACGCCATCGGGCTCCCCGGGGTTCCCGGGGTTCCCGACGGGCTGCCGTCCACTGGGGCCGTCGAGCTCGCCGACGGGCTCGCCGTGGGCGAGGGCTCGGGCGTGAAGGGCTGGGCGGTCCGCAGCGTCACGCCCACCGCCGCCGGCAGCGTCAGGCTCTTCTGTACGGAGAGCGTGGACTTGATGCCGTACTTCTCCTCCAGCAACCGCAGGTACTGCCCGGCCATGTCCCGCTCGAAGGCGCTCAGCAGCTTCGGCCCGTCCCCGATCGCCTGGATGTTGTACGGCGGGACCAGCGGCCGGTTGTCGACCAGCACCGCCTCACCGGCGGCCCGGATCGCCGACAGGGCGGTCAGCCGCTGCCCGTTGATCGAGACGGCCTCCGCGCCGGATCCCCACAGGCCGTTCACCACGAGTTGCAGGTCCCGGTCGCGCAGCCGGCCGCTGTTGGAGAAGCCCTGTCCGGCCCGCGGGTCGACGTTGCCCCCGCTGCCCGTCCCGGCGGCGTCCTCCAGGACCAGCTTCACTCCGGGCCCGGTGACCTCGCCCAGACCCACCTCGCCGGTCAGTCCGGCCGATCCGCTGTCCCCGGAGGCCAGCGCCTGCTGCTGGGTGTCGTCGACCTTGCGCCGCAGGTCCTGGACCTCCTTCTGCAGGTGGTCCGCCGAGCCGTTGCTGTCGTTGATCCGGTGGATCAGCGCGTCCCGCTCCTTGGCCAGCGTCGGCTCCGCCTTGTGCGCGTTCACCGCGCCGATGGTCACCACCGCACCGACCATTGCCAGTCCGGCGCCCAGCGTCAGCAGCCCCCGCAGTGTCCGGGGTATCCGGCTGTCGTGCTCACCGCCCCGGGCCGCGGCCGCCTCGGCGTACCCCTCGTCCAGGCTGTGGTCCATCACGTTGGTCAGCAGGGACATCGAGGCGTCCGGGCGGTTGTACCGCCCGTTCGGGGCACTCGGCGTCGGCGTCGCTGGCATGCGGACCATCGTCCCATGTCCGCGGAGGGGCCTGCGCACGGCCCCTGAGCTGCACACACGCCGGACACATCCACGGAAAGTGACGGACCCCTCCGAATGATGTGAAAACGGACAGCGGGGCGTGCGGACCGAACCGCACGCCCCGCCCTTCGGGGGACCCGTCCGCTCAGACGGTCACCGCCCCGCGCCCTCGACCACCGCCGCCCACTCGTCCAGCAGCGCGTCGGTCGCCCCGTCGTCCGGACCCTCGGCCCACAGGTGGGTGACCGCCTCGGCCGGGTCCGGCAGCACCAGCGTCCACCGCCCGTCCGCCTCGACCACCCGGACCCCGTCCGTGGTGTCCAGCCGGCGGCTGCCGGCCGCCTCCACCACCGAGCGCATGACCATGCCCTTCGCCGCCCACGGCGTCGCGATGTCCCGGCGCCGGATGTGCGCCTGCGGGATCCGCGCGTCGATCTGGCTCAGCGTGAGCTGGGTCCGGGCCACCAGGCCGACCAGCCGGACGAAGGCCGCGGCACCGTCCAGCACCCCGCTGAACTCGGGCACCACGAAGCCGCCGCGCCCGTCCCCGCCGAACACCGTGCCCTCGGCCGAGGCCGCCTTCGCGAGGTCGTCCGGCGTCGTCGTGGTCCAGATGACCTGGGTGCCGTGGTAGGCCGCGACCTGCTCGGCGATCCGGGTCGTCGTCACCGGCAACGCCACCTGACCACTGCGCCGCTCCGCCGCGACCAGGTCCAGCAGCACCAGCAGCGCCCGGTCGTCGTCGATCACCCGGCCCAGCTCGTCCACGAACGCGACCCGCTCGCCCACCGGGTCGAACCGGACGCCGAAGGCCGCCCGCGAGGACGCCACCAGCTCGCCGAGCCGGGCCAGCCCGGCCCGCCGGGTCTCCGCGTCCTCGGTCGGCCGCGCCTCGTCCAGCCCGCTGGAGACGGTGAGCGCCTCCACCCCGAGCCGACCGAGGATGCTGGGCAGCACCAGCCCGGCACTGCCGTGCGCGGTGTCCACCACCACCTTCAGCCCGGCCTCCCGGACCCCGGTGGTGTCCACCGTCCGCAGCAGGTTGCCCGCGTAGGAGTCGAACACGCTGGACGGGAAGGTCAGGTCCCCGATCTCGCCCGGGAACGCCCTCCGGTACTCCTGACGTGCGTAGACCCGGTCGAGCTTGCGCTGGCCCGCCTGAGAGAGGTCAGCCCCGCGCTCGTCGAAGAAGAGGATGTCCAGCGAGTCCGGCACGCCGGGGGTGGTCCGCAGGAAGATCCCGCCCGCACTCCCCCGCGCCGTGTGCTGCCGGGCCACCGGCATCGGTACGTTCTCCAGGTCGCGGACGTCGATCGCCGAGGTCTGCAGGCCCGAAATCATCGCCCGTTTGAGCGCACGCGCACCACGCGAGTGGTCACGCGCAATGGTGACGGTGGCGCCCTTCTTCAAGGTCGTCGCGTACGCACCCGCCAGCCGCACGGCCAGCTCCGGGGTGATCTCGACGTTCAGGATGCCCGAGACGCCCCGGACTCCGAACAGGTGCTCCTGGCCACGCGACTCCCAGATCACCGAGGTGTTGACGACGGCGCCGGCCTCGATCGTCTTGAACGGGTAGACCCGGACGTTCGCCCCGATGATCGACTCCTCGCCGACCAGGCACTCGTCCCCGATCACCGCGCCGTCCTCGATCCGCGCGGCCCGCATCACATCGGTGTTCTTGCCGACCACGCAGCCGCGCAGATTGCTCTGCGGTCCGACGTAGACGTTGTCGTGCACCACCGCCTTGTGCAGGAACGCACCGCGCTTGACCACGACGTTGCTGCCGAGCACCGTGTGCTCACGGATCTCCACGCCGGCCTCGACCTTGGCGTAGTCCCCGATGTACAGCGGCCCGCGCAGCACGGCCTCCGGATCCACCTCCGCCCCTTCGGCCACCCAGACCCCCGGCGAGATCTCGAAGCCGTCGATCTCGACGTCGACCTTGCCCTCCAGGACGTCCGCCTGGGCCTTGCCATAGCTCTCGTGGGTGCCCACGTCCTCCCAGTAGCCCTCGGCGACGTAGCCGTAGACCCGCTTGCCCTCCTTCAGCAGTTGCGGGAACACATCACTCGACCAGTCGACGGACTCACCGGCCGCGACGTAGTCGAAGACCTCCGGCTCCATCACGTAGATACCGGTGTTCACCGTGTCGGAGAAGACCTGGCCCCAGGTCGGCTTCTCCAGGAAGCGCTCGACCCGCCCGTCCTCGTCGGTGATCGTGATTCCGAACTCCAGGGGATTCGGCACCCTGGTGAGACAGACCGTGACCAGTGCGTTCTTACTGCGGTGAAAGTCGATCAATTCGGAGAGGTTGAAGTCGGTCAGCGCGTCACCGGAGATCACCAGAAAGGAATCGTCCTTGAGCGCGTCCTCGGCGTTCTTGACACTCCCCGCAGTGCCTAGTGGCGTCTCCTCGTGGGCATACGTGAGGTGCATGCCCAGTTCCTCCCCGTCACCGAAGTAGTTCTTGACGAGTGATGCCAGGAACTGGACGGTGACGACGGTGTCGGAGAGGCCGTGCCGCTTCAGCAACCGAAGCACGTGCTCCATGATCGGCATATTGGCGACCGGAAGCAGCGGCTTCGGCATGCTGGAGGTCATCGGGCGGAGTCGGGTGCCCTCGCCCCCTGCCATTACTACGGCTTTCATTACGGGTGCGTCCTCCTTCGCGGTGGTGGACCTGCAGGTCCATCAAACCGTTCCAGAGGTTCTCTACCCGGAAGGTCTCGTCCGACGCACCGGGGCGACGTGGGACTTCTCTCAGATCACGTCTCAGACTGTGGACGCGGAGCCCGCGGAACCCGCGGAGCCGGCCTTGATGATCTGTCGCACCTGAACCGCGTAAAGAATCGCCGACCACCAGTACAGGGACGTCCCCCACCAGATGAAGGCCCAGCTCACCACCTCGGCCGGCCGCGCGACCCAGCTGTCGATACCGCCGAGCAGCAGAAGCGGAAACGCGTACATCAGATTGAAGGTCGCGGCCTTGCCGAGGAAACTCGTCTGCAGCGGCCCGTAGCCGTGTCGGTTCAGAATCGGCAACAGTGCCGCGATAAAGACTTCCCGGGCAAGCAGAATCGCCGTCACCCACCACGGCAGGAACTCACGCCACGTCAATCCGACGAGCGTGGACAGCACATAGAGCCGGTCGGCCAACGGGTCCAGCAGCTGCCCCACCCGACTGATCTGCCCCCACCGCCTGGCGAGCTTTCCATCCAGGTAGTCGGTGACCCCGCTGAGCGCCAGGATCAGCAGCGCCCAACCGTCGTTCTTGGGACCGCCGAACGCGGGCCACAGGATGAGCCAGAGAAAGAGCGGAACGCCGACCAGCCGGCCCATGCTCAGCAGGTTGGGGATGGTGAGGACGCGATCGGTCTGGACCCGCGTCTCCTGGACCTCCACCCGGGGGCCTCCTGTCCTGTGTCACGACAATGCACGTTGACTTTACAACAGAAAAGCCCCCGTCCGGTTCACCCGGCGGGGGCTTCTCTCGAAGAATTGTTCGGCGGCGTCCTACTCTCCCACAGGGTCCCCCCTGCAGTACCATCGGCGCTGTGAGGCTTAGCTTCCGGGTTCGGAATGTAACC